>JAIXZQ010000032.1 GCA_027489475.1 Methylophilus sp. | reverse complement strand
GGCTGGCGTTTTGCAGCGCATAGCTGTCGTCGCTGGCTAAGGTAATTTGTAATTTTTCACCAGATTCGCCGATGCCCACCGACACCCTTGCGCCCGGCAGTGCTCTGAGGCGCTGGCGCAAATCGGCCTCAATCTCGGATTGTTTTTGCGTCCGCTGGCGGCGGTCTGTCAGATTGACCACCAAACTGCCTTTGCGCACATCGAGACTGTTTTGTGCTGCATTAGGCCCGCCGCCCCCTGTGCTGGCGGTGCCCGCCGCACTGAAGACCGCCTTAACTTCGGGGTGCTGGCGAATAATGCGCTCGGCCAATTGCACCACTTCGCGGGTTTGTTGCAACGTCGTACCCGGTTGCAGTTCGATATTCACTTTGGTTTGTCCGCTGTCTGACGGCGGGACAAAGCCTTTGGGCAACAGTGGCATTAAACTCAGCGAGCCGACGATGAAGAGTAAGAAGCCAACCACCACGGTTTTGCGGTGTTGCAAACACCAGCGCACGCTCGCAAGATAGCCGCGCATGGGTAAGGACAGCGTTTCTTGCTTAACGGCATGCGGCTTTAGCAAATATGCCGACATCATTGGCGTTAATAAACGCGCCACCACCAACGAGCCCATGATGGCAATGGCCGCCGTAATGCCAAACTGTTTGAAGAATTTACCCGTCACCCCGCCCATAAAGGCCGTGGGTAGAAAAATCGCCGCCAAGGTAAAGGTAGTCGCAATCACGGCAAAACCGATTTCATCTGCCGCTTCCATGGCCGCCTGATAGGGTGTTTTACCCATACGCAAATGGCGCACAATGTTTTCAATTTCGACGATGGCATCATCCACCAAAATACCCACCACCAGTGCCATGGCCAACAAGGTGAGCACATTGAGTGAAAAGCCAAAATACTGCATAAAGGCAAAGGTAGGAATCAATGACAAAGGCAGTGCCACCGCGGCAATAATAGTGGCGCGCCAGTCACGCAAAAACCACCAAACCACCAAAATCGCCAGCAAGGCGCCCTCATAGAGCAGTTGCATCGAGTCGTGGTAGCTGTTCTCTACCGGTTTTACCATATTGTAGGCTTCGATAATGGTGACCTGCGGATGCAGTTGGCGGAACTTGTCCAACGCAGCGCGGACCTCTTTGGCCACGGTGACCTCACTGGTGCCTTTGCTACGCGTGATTTCAAAGCGTATGACAGGCTTGCCGTCATAGCTCGCGTAGGTGGAGCGTTCGGCATAAGTGTCTACCACCTCAGCCACTTGCGATAACTTGATATGGCGGCCATCACCTAATGGAATGTCCAGATTGCGCACTTCGTCAGCACTGTGCAACGCACCCAAGGTACGCACCGACTGAATATTGTCGGCAATATCGCCGCGTCCGCCTGAGGCATCTTGTTGCACGCGCTTGAGCTGTGCCGACACATCGCTGACGTTCACGCCTAGGCCGGCCATCAGCACCGGGTTGAGGTTGACTTGCACTTCGCGGTCTACGCCCCCAGTCCGCGTGATTTTGCCCACACCGTTGACCGCCAGCATGGCTTTGCTGACTTCGTTATCGACAAACCAAGACAACTCGCCTTCATCCATATTGTCAGCCGAGGCGACAAATGTGAGGATGGCGCTGCCGGAAATTGTGACTTTAGAAACAGTGGGCGCAGTCACGGCGGAGGGCAGCTCTGAGCGGGCGCTGTCCACCGCGTTGCGCACCAGATTCAGCGCTTCTTCGCTGTTGGTATCAATGGTGAACTGCACACTGATGTTGACACTGCCATCAGTGATTTTGGTGGTCATGTGCTCGATACCGCCTATGGTGGCGATTTTGTCCTCGAGCTTGCGTGCGACTTCGGTTTCTAGCTGTGGCGGCGCGGCGCCTTCTAAGCTGGCGCCCACGGTAATCACGGGCAACTCGATGTCAGGAAAATTTTGCTTGCCGAGCTGATTGAGCGCCCTGAGCCCTAAAAAGCTCAAGACGACGAACAGCAAAATGGCAGGCACCGGGTTACGGATAGACCAGGCTGAAAAATTCATGCTTAAGCACCGTCCTTGCCGGGTTGCACCACCCTGACGCGGTCACCGTCATTGAGGAATGCACCGCCACTGCGCACCAGCGCAGCTTGCGGCGAGAGGCCGCCCAGCACTTCAATCAAGCCATCGCGGGTGCGCCCGGTGTGTACTTTGCGTTGCAAGACCCTGCGCACACCGTTGTTGTCTGTGGCTGCCACTTCAAATACGTAGGCAAAGCCATCCCGATAGGTCACAGCACTCAGCGGCACCGCTAAGCCTTGCTGCTGACCCACATCAATGCGGCCCTGAACATACATGCCAGGTCTGGCGCTGTCTTTGGGAATATCCACGTACACCAGCGCATTGCGCGTATTGTTATCCACGGTGGGGGCCACCATTCTGACCCGTCCTTTAACCGTTTGTCCGCCTGTCAGGTTGAGCATGACCGTCTGTCCAGGGTGCACGCTAGCGAGTTGCTCGGCATTCACCTCGCCGCGCCACTCAATCCGACCTTGTCGCACCAGCCTAAACAATTCACTCCCAGCCGAAACCACATTACCTAAGTTGGCACTGCGTGAGGCAATCACGCCATCATCAGGCGCAACCACGCGGGTTTGACGCAAGCGGATACGCTGATTTTCTAGCTCCGCCTCTGACAGCGCCAGATTGGCGCGCGCAGTTTGTTCGGCAATCAGATATTCATTGATTTTTTGTGCCGACAGCGCGCCACTGTCTTGAATTTCGCGCGCACGCTCTGCATTGCTGCGCGCCTCGGCCAAGGCTGCTTTGTCACGCTCTACCGTGGCGAGTTGCTTTTGTACATCGGCTTTGACCGTATCATCGGCCAGTGCCACCAGTAATTGACCCTTGCGCACCACGCTGCCTACCTCCCCCTGCACCTGCTGGATACGCAGGCCGGCAATTTCCGCACTCACCAGTGCTTCTTGCCAAGCGTTGATACTGCCATTGAGCACCAAGGTCAGTGGCCATTGCACGGTTTGCGGCTGAGTCAGTGCCACACTGAGGGCGGCTTTGCTATCGTCTGCAGCGTTGTCACCTAAACGATGATCGAGTGCCAAACGGCTTTTGCTCACCTGCGGAAGGGCAGGACTGGCCGCTTGTCGGCTCTGCCACAACCAGAGCCCGCCGACGATGAACAGGGCGGCAATCAACAGTAGTTGTTTGTGTTGCTTGAACAGTGCTTGCATAGGCTTACCTTTTTTCAACCGCTGCTGGCGGTATCGGGAGATCTTTCGTTTCCTGCCAATCGCCGCCAAATGCTTTATAGAGGGCAATCCATTGCAGGACGCGGTTTTTTTGCTGGGTGACCAGATTCAGTTCAGCATTAATCATCTGCCGTCTGGCATCTTCGAGTCCAAGCAAATCCAGCCCGCCAGATTTCCAGTTGCGTTCTGCCGCTTTGAAATACTGCTGATACTGGCTGGCGCTGGCCTGCTC
>JAIXZQ010000211.1 GCA_027489475.1 Methylophilus sp. | reverse complement strand
GTTTTAGGGTTGGATTTCATATTAACGTCGTTCATGATCGTGGTGTAGTTCATTGAGCGCAGGGGATTTGCTGGGAGTACGCATGGAAAGAACAACAATCGATTTATGGGTGGGCATTTTTGTCGCCTTAGGTTTAGCCGCCTTATTAGGGCTGGCGATGAAAGTGGGTAATCTGACCACCAGCAATATCGGTGAAACCTATTTAGTTACGGCAAATTTTGAAAATATCGGTGGCCTAAAACCTCGCGCACCGGTCAAAAGTGCTGGCGTGGTTGTGGGGCGTGTAGGCGATATTACCTTTGATCCCAAGTCCTTTGAGGCGGTGGTCAGCTTGAGTATCGATAAGCGCTATGCCTTTCCAAAAGATACATTTGCCAATATCTACACCGCTGGCTTGCTGGGCGAGCAATATATTGGCTTAGAAGCTGGGGGCGACGAAGTGAGCCTTAAAAATGGCGACAAGATTGCGCAAACCCAAGATGCCGTGGTGCTAGAAAAACTGATTAGCCAGTTTTTATATAACAAGGCCACAGAGAGTGATGATAAACCGGCAAACTCAGCATCAACCGAATCCACGGTCGATGCGTTAGATGCCAGTCCGTTAGACAAGATTGGTAAATAAGCGCGTAGCGTGACGTATAAGAGCTTGTATCTAGATGCATCCAAAGACAAGCCCAAAACGTAAATTCAAATACATTGCATCGCTTTAATAATTGCTGCAAACACACAAAGGAAACAGAATGAAAAAATGGGGAATGGCAGCTGCCATCTGGTTGATGAGTGGCGTTGCGTTGGCCGCGATGACACCAGACCAGTTGGTGAAAAAAACAGCCGATGACGTCATTGAAGTCATTAAAAACGACAAGGATATTCAGGCAGGCAACCAGCAAAAGATTTTTGCATTGGCTGAAGAAAAAATTCTGCCTAACTTTGACTTTGAGAAAGTTTCGCGCTTGGTGTTAGGTAAAAACTGGACCAATGCCAGCGCAGAACAAAGAGCGTCTTTTCAGGCGGAGTTTAAAACCTTGTTGTTGCGGACTTATGCCACCGCTTTGTCCAAATACAAAAATCAGGCGATTGAATACAAGCCATTTCGCATGGAAGCCGGCGCGGACTCTGCCACTGTAAAAACGGCCATTCAACAACCTGGCGGCGAGCCTATAAGCGTGGATTATACCTTGAGTAAAAAAGGGGACGACTGGAAAGTGTATGATATCGTGATTGAAGGCGTTAGCTTGGTCACAAACTACCGAAGCCAGTTTGCACAAGAAATCCGCCAAAATGGTTTGGACAGTCTAGTGAAAAAGCTGGCTGATAAAAATAAGGCTGCCACAGGTAAATAACGAGCCTAGCAGCGGAGACCCTTGTGGCACAGATTATCCAACAACAAAATATTTTGCACTTTAGCGGTAATTTGCTGATTACCAATATCAGTGAAACGTTGCTGCAACTGCAAAGCTTGCAACTGGCCGCGCCATTGGTCTTGGATTTTTCTCAGGTGCAGGCCGTTGATACCGTGGCTGTAAGTCTGGTGCTGGAAATCCAGCGCCGCATGCATAAAGAGCATCCTGATGCGATACAAGTATCCATAGTCGGCGTACCCGATAATTTGCGAAGCTTGATGCAGGTGTATGGCGTAGATCAATTTCTACTCAATTAACGAAGGCGATACTTCGACAAGCAACAGGGTCAAGGTATCGCTGAATTAATCGGTTGTCCTAGGGTCTATCACTGGTGGGTCAATTTAACCCCAACTCTTTTGAGGTGGGGTTTTCGTTTTTTAGCGCATTGCGTGAACGCGCAAAGAAAGGCACGCTGTGACAGCAGCGATTGAAATTTCTGGAATCACAAAACAGTTTGGTGCGTTTGAAGCACTGAAAGGCATTGATTTGACCATTGCACAAGGCGAGTTTTTTGCCTTGTTAGGGCCCAATGGTGCCGGGAAATCCACGCTCATCAATCTGATGGCGGGCTTAATAAAACCTAGCAGTGGCAGTATTCGCATCATGGGGCATGATGTGCAGTCTGATGCGCTACAAGCGCGTCAGGCCTTGGGGGTTGTGCCACAAGAGTTGGTGTTTGATCCGTTTTTTAATGTGCGCGAAATGCTGCGTTTTCAAGCGGGATATTTTGGTCGCGGCTCAGAAAATGATGATTGGGTCGATGAAATCATTGCTGGCCTGGGACTGGCCGACAAAGCCCACACCAATATGCGTAAGCTGTCTGGTGGCATGAAGCGTCGTGCCCTGATTGCACAAGCGCTGGCGCATAAACCGCCGGTCATCGTATTGGATGAACCGACTGCCGGGGTGGATGTGGAGTTGCGCCAAATGTTATGGGCGTTTATTCAGCAACTCAACCGCAAAGGGCATACCATCATCCTCACCACCCATTATCTCGAAGAAGCCGAAACCTTATGCCAACGGGTGGCCATGATGAAGCAGGGCCGGATTGTTGCGCTGGATAATACCCGCGACTTGTTAAAAAGCCATGCCGCCAAGCAGTTGTCACTGCGCTTGTCTGCGGCCTTGCCCGCGGCATTGCAACCGCTGTGCAAACAGCAACAAGGTGACGAGGTGCTGCTACATTTAACCGATTTGACACAGATTGAATCGGTGTTGGCGACCTTGCGCGCACATGAGGTCGGGGTGCTGGATATGCAGGTACAAGAAGTCGATCTTGAAGATGTATTTTTAAATCTGGTGGGTAACCAGGCACAGGGGTAATCATGCAGTGGCTTAATCCGTTTTACTGGTTAGATGGGCGCATCAGCGCGCAACGCCGTGGGGTGTATACCCTGTTTAAAAAGGAGCTGTTGCGCTTTTGGCGCGTCGCCTTTCAAACCATCGCCTCACCTATCCTCACCGCCTTGCTGTATCTGCTGATTTTTTCGCATGTGCTTGAAGCCCATGTCAAAGTCTATGAGACGGTCAGCTACACTGCTTTTTTGGTGCCTGGCCTGATGATGATGTCCTTGCTGCAAAATGCCTTTGCCAACAG
>JAIXZQ010000062.1 GCA_027489475.1 Methylophilus sp. | reverse complement strand
TGCAATATACGCTAGAGCGCTATCAACAATTGATGCAAGCGTATCCGCGTAAGAAAATCGTCATTACCGAGGTTGGTTGGCCCAGCCGTGGACCAGCGATTGGGGCCTCGGTGGCTAGCGAGGTGAACCAAGCGCGCTTTATCCGCGAGTTTTTGGCGCGCAACGCCATCGAAGATTTAGATTTTTACCTGATGGAAGCCTTTGACCAGCCATGGAAAGTGGCGTTAGAAGGCTGGGCAGGCGCCTATTGGGGCATGTATAACGCCGACCGTCATCAAAAATACTCGCTGCAAGGCGCCGTCCCGCCGAATACGCGCTGGATTGCCAAAGCCAGTTGGTCAACCGCTTTGGCGTTTATCCCACTGATTTTTATTGCCTGGCGCTTCAAGCATTGGGGCATGGGGGGGGTGGCGTCTATGGCGGTACTGTTTCAGGCCTGCATCACCACCTTAACCATTGCCTGGAATCTGCCCGGTGATTATTACTACACCTTACGCGATTTTGTGGTGCTGATAGGTTTAATTCTGGGCATTACTTTGACCTCAATGGTGTTGATGATTTATGCCGCCGAATTTAGTGAGGTCATGTTCAAACCAGTGTGGCGTCGGATTTTTAAACGCGCAGCCCCCTTACCGCCAGAGCAAGAATTGTTTGTCTCTATTCATCTGGCTTGTTATAACGAGCCGCCTGAGATGGTGATTGCCACCATAGACAGTTTGCGCAAGCTGGCTTATACCCGCTATGAAGTCATCGTGGTGGATAACAACACCAAAGATGAAGCCAAATGGAAGCCACTAGAAGCCTATATGGCGACCATGCCAGACAATTTTCATTTTTATCATTTGCCTGCTTGGCCGGGCTTTAAAGCCGGGGCGCTAAACTTTGCGCTGGATAAAACCCACCCTGAGGCGCAAGTGGTCGGCGTGGTGGATGCCGACTACGTGGTGACGCCAGATTGGTTGTCTGACTTGGTGCCACACTTTCTTGAGCCGCAAGTGGCGGTGGTGCAAGCACCGCAAGCCCACCGCGATTGGGAGCAGCATTTCTTTCATCGCATGTGTAACTGGGAGTTTGAAGGCTTTTTCCGCATTGGCATGCACCACCGCCATGAACGCAATGCATTGATTCAACATGGCACCATGACCTTGATTCGTCGCCAGGCGTTGCAAGGGCTGGGCGGCTGGTCGGAGTGGTGTATTTGTGAAGACACCGAGCTTGGCCTGCGGCTATTAGAACAAAACCTAGAGCTGCGTTATATCGATGAAACCTTTGGACGCGGCCTGACGCCCGCCAACTTTAAGGCGCTTAAATCGCAACGTAACCGCTGGGCATTTGGCGCCATGCAGATACTCAAGCACCATATGCCTAAATTGTTGGGCACGTCTTCACTCAACTTTAGTCAGCGCTACCACTTTTTAACCGGCTGGTTTGGCTGGTTTGGCGAGGCCTTGCAACTGGTGTTTACCGTGGGCTCAATCGGCTGGACCATGGCCATGCTGGCGTTCCCTAAATATTTCAGCCTGCCTGTGGTGGTGATGATTGTGCCGATTTTGTGCTTTTTGGCCATCAAGGCGATTTTGGGCCCGGTGCTATACCGCAAAACCATGCAGTGTAGCTGGCAAGATATATTTGGCGCCTCGCTGGCCAGTTTGGGCCTGTCACATGCGATTGCCAAAGGCATCATCAATGGCTTGACCCACAAGGCTGGCGTATTTGTCGTGACCAATAAAACCAAGGCCAAACTGAGTAACTGGCAGTTGATAGACCCGATTAAAGAAGAGTTGCTGATCTTGCTGTTGTTGATGGTCTGTAGTGCGGCCATGCTGTATGCACGCGGCTTTAGCAATCTGGATGCCCAATTGTGGGTGTCTATGCTGGCCTTGCAATCCTTGCCATACTGGAGTGCCTTAGCCTGCCAGTGGATTTCAGAACGTAAATAGCGCGTGTTTGGTGACTGACTGTTTGCGGTGTGCGAAAACGCACACCCTGCATCGCGTTTAAGTCGCCGCACGATGCACGAAAAAAAGGAGCCTTAGGCTCCTTTTTTTACAGTGTTTTTACACAGTGTTTTTTGATAGCGCGATTGCTTAGAGTAACAGGCGTCTGACATCACTCAGCATCACCCGCAGGTGGCTGGTGAAGCGTGCGCCGTCGGCACCGTCAATCACGCGATGGTCATACGACAAAGACAATGGCATAATGAGGCGCGGGTCAAAGCCGCCGCTGTCTTTGTTATATACCGGCTGCATGGCGGCGCGAGAAACACCGAGAATTGCGACTTCTGGGCAATTGATAATCGGCGTGAACATGGTGCCGCCGATGCCGCCCAGACTAGAGATGGTAAAGCAACCGCCTTGCATTTCTTCGACCTTGAGTTTGCGTTCACGTGCTTTAGCTGACAGGTCGGCCAAATCGCGGGCAATATCCATCACGTCTTTTTGATTGACATCGCGCACCACAGGCACCACCAAGCCATCTGGCGTGTCGCAGGCAAAGCCAATGTGATAATACTGCTTGAGAATCAGGCTATCCCCTTCAGGCGACAATGAGGCGTTAAAGTTGGGGTAAGTGCGCAATGCGTTGACCACCGCCTTCATCAAAAACGCCAACAGGGTCAGTTTGACGCCACGTTTTTCAGCTTCTACCAGCATAGACTTACGGAAATCTTCTAAGTCGGTGATGTCGGCCTCATCAAACTGCGTGACGTGCGGCGCGGTCACCCAGTTACGGTGCAGGTTGGCGCCTGACAGTTTTTTGATGCGTGACAGCGGCTTGGTTTCAATGCCGCCAAATTGGCTAAAGTCGATGACTGGCATCGGCAGGGTGCTCAGACCGGTGCCCACGCCCATGTTTTCTGAGCGAGGTTTAGACAGTTCCCCTTTGACATAAGCCTGCACATCGCTTTGCAGAATACGGTTTTTGGGGCCACTTGCTTTGACCAGTGACAGATTGACCCCAAGTTCGCGGGCGAATTTACGCACAGACGGGCTGGCATGCGCCAATTTGCCACTGTTGGCCACCGTGCTGGCGGCCACTGGGTTAGGCGTGGCTTGCGGCTGAATCACTTTCGGCGGCTCAGCGACTGGACGAGTCGGTTCCGGAATCGCCACTTTGGTTTCATCCACCGTGACGGTCGCCACCACTGGCGTGGCGGTGGGTTGAGGCGCCACTTTCTCCGCTGGTGGCGCTTCGTTGGCGGTATCCAAGGTCAGAATCAAGGCGCCTTGTTTGGTTTTATCGCCCACTTTGATATGAATCTCTTTGACCACGCCGGCCAAGGAGGAGGGGATATCCATAGAGGCTTTGTCAGACTCGACTGTAATCAATGAATCCTCTTTGGCCACGGTGTCCCCGACATTGACCAATACCTCGATGACGTCGACGCTGTCAAAGTTGCCGATATCCGGCACCAGTACTTCTTTGATGGACATAATGTGTCGTTTCCTTAATTCGAGCGCTTAAATAGTGGACGGGTTGGCACGCGTCACGTCTATGGCATATTTCTTAATGGCTTCAGCGGCCTTGGCTGCTGGAAGCTTGCCGTCATCAGCCAGGGCTTTTAGCGCCGCCAATACCACGTAGTAGCGGTCAACTTCAAAGAAGCTGCGCAGCGCTTCGCGTGAGTCTGAACGGCCATAACCATCCGTCCCCAAGGTGACAAAGCGTTGTGAGATGAATGGACGAATCTGATCCGCAAAGCTACGCATGTAGTCGGTTGAGGCGATGACCGGGCCTTCGGCCTTGGCCAGAGATTGCGCCACATAGCTGAGTTTGGCAGGCGCTTCTGGATGCAGCAGGTTGTGACGTTCGGCATCTATGCCGTCACGACGCAACTCGGTAAAGCTGGTGACACTCCAGACATCGGCAGAGACGCCCCAATCTTTTTCTAAAAGCTCAGCTGCAGCAATCACTTCACGCAAGATGACGCCTGAGCCCATCAGCTGTACTTTAGGCCCTTTGGCGGTTGATTGGCTAAAGCGATACATGCCTTTGAGGATGCCTTCAGCACTGTCCGCCGGCATGGCGGGATGGCTGTAGTTCTCGTTCATCAGCGTGATGTAGTAATACACATCCTCTTGCTCTTGCACCATACGGCGCAGGCCTTCTTGAATAATCACTGCCAGCTCGTAAGCAAAGGTCGGGTCATAAGAAATACAATTAGGGATGGTGGCAGACATCAAATGACTATGGCCATCCTCATGCTGTAAGCCCTCGCCATTTAAGGTGGTACGGCCTGCCGTTGCCCCCAGCAAGAAGCCACGTGCACGGCTGTCGCCTGCGGCCCACGCAAAGTCACCGATGCGCTGGAAACCAAACATGGAGTAATAAATATAAAACGGAATCATCTGTGTGCCAGTGACGCTGTAAGAGGTGGCAGCCGCCAGCCAGCTGGCAAAAGAGCCGGCTTCATTAATGCCTTCCTCCAGAATCTGACCGCTTTGTGACTCTTTGTAGAACATCACTTGGTCAGAGTCTTGTGGCTCATACAACTGACCGACAGAGGAGTAGATGCCCAACTGACGGAACATGCCTTCCATCCCAAAGGTACGGGCTTCATCCGGCACAATTGGCACCACATATTTACCAACTTGCTTGTCACGCACCAAGGTGGACAAAATACGCACAAACGCCATGGTGGTCGAAATTTCACGGTCACCGGTGGCCGTCAGCATATTTTCAAATGCCGACAGTTCTGGCACGGTCAGCGCATTGCCTTTACGGCGACGGGCAGGCACAAAGCCGCCCAGGGCTGCACGCCGTTCCATCATATATTTGATTTCTGGGCTGTCTTCGGCAGGGCGGTAATAGGATAGATTTTCCACCTGCTCGTCGGTGAGCGGCAGGTCAAAACGGTCACGGAAAGCCTTGAGCGAATCAATGTCCATGCTCTTTTGCTGGTGGGTGGTATTTTGACCTTCACCGGCCTCGCCCATGCCATAGCCTTTGACGGTTTTAGCCAAAATCACCGTCGGTTGACCTTGATGCGTCACAGCGGCTTGATAGGCCGCGTAAACTTTGTGCGGGTCATGTCCCCCACGATTCAGGCGCCAGATATCTGCATCTGACATGGCTGCCACCATCTCACGCAACTCTGGATATTTGCCAAAGAAGTGTTCGCGCGTGTAGGCGCCGCCTTTTTGTTTAAAGTTTTGGTATTCACCATCCACGCATTCTTCCATGCGCTTACGCAAAATACCGTCTTTGTCCATCGCCAGCAAAGGATCCCAGTAAGAACCCCAAATCACTTTAATGGCATTCCAGCCGGCGCCGCGGAAATTAGACTCTAATTCTTGAATAATTTTGCCGTTGCCGCGGACGGGGCCATCCAGACGTTGCAAGTTACAGTTAATGACAAAAATCAGGTTATCCAAGCCTTCACGCGCGGCCAGTGAAATCGCGCCTTGCGATTCTGGCTCGTCCATCTCACCGTCGCCGCAGAAGACCCAAACTTTACGGTCTGAAGTGTCGGCGATGCCGCGGTTATGCAAATACTTCAAAAAGCGCGCTTGATAAATACCTGCCAAGGGCCCCAAGCCCATAGACACGGTGGGAAACTGCCAAAAATCGGGCATCAACCATGGGTGTGGGTAGCTAGACAAGCCATTGCCGCCGGTTTCTTGGCGAAAGTTATCCATCTGTTCTTCGCTGATACGGCCTTCAAGAAAGGCACGTGCGTAAACACCAGGCGAGGAGTGACCTTGGAAATACACGCAATCACCGCCAAAGCTTTCATTGGCGGCACGGAAGAAATGGTTAAAGCCTACATCGTACAAAGTGGCTGCCGATTGGAAACTGGCAATATGACCGCCTATGCCCGGGGATTTTTCATTGGCACGCAACACAGTCATGATGGCGTTCCAGCGAATCAAAGCGCGGATACGGCGTTCCATTTCTGGATCACCCGGCAGTTTAGCCTGCAAATGGGTGGGGATGGTGTTCACATAGGCGGTGGTCGCCTTGTAAGGCAGGTGTCCGCCAGAACGGCGGGCCTGATCAATCATTGCTTCCAGCAGGAAGTGGGCACGTTCTGGCCCTTCATTCTCAATGACGGCACTGAGGGCTTCTAGCCATTCTTGCGTTTCTTGCGCGTCGGTTTCATTGAGATGTGCTTGCGAATGCGTTGCCATGCGTGGGGAGTCTCCGAGTTTTTAGTGGCTATGCGTATAATCTAGCGGGTTGTGATGCAGCGCGCTGAGCGTATATGGATATCCTGAAGGGTTTCCAAAATCTGGATCATGCATTTATGGTATCACGATGCTGCGGCCGGGTGCGGCTGGACTGCCCGTGATAAATCAGGCGTAAGTGTCGCTTTTTTGACGCTTTTGGTCAAGTTTTGCGTAGTCAATCGCTGTCTGAAGTCAGGCTTTTGCTACGTTTGTTTAATGTTTTATATAAGAGTGTTTTCTGACTGTATGCGTATCGAGTGGCTACATTTTTCTTCATCTCAATTGGCACATTTCACTGCGTTTGCGCAGCATCAATTGTGGGTCTGTGATGCCGAATCTCTACCACAGTTACCGTTTTATTCGTCATTGCTGCAGCGTTTGCAACGGGCAGGGCAGACCATAGAGGACTTGAGTGCTAAGCCTCTACGTGTGGAATTAGCGGATGGCGTACTGGTGAGTGTGTGTGTGCTGTCGCCGCAACTGTCAGTGTTCAAGCAGCACAGTGACTTACGCGAGGCGGTGATGCCGCTGTTGGCAGAACATCCGCAAAAGCTCGGTATCGCCCTGCTAGCGGCCGACCACCATCAGGCGTGGATCAAACTAGCGGCCTATGTGACGATGTTAAATGCACATCAATTGCCACAATTAAAAAAGGCCAGCCCTACGCCATGCTTACAGAAGATTGCCCTATGGGGTGCACAGCAAAAGGACTGGCTCGCTGAAGTCGAGGCCTTGGCGGCAGCCAATACGGTATG
>JAIXZQ010000283.1 GCA_027489475.1 Methylophilus sp. | reverse complement strand
TCCTTCACGCGCGGCAGGGCACATTCACGGGACGCTGTGGCCGTTTATTTCAGCGGATATAAGCGCGACTCCAAGGTTTTTCCGCCACTGACAGTATCCATCTGCTCCCCGCTCATCAAGCTGAGTTGCGCCAGTCTGTCATCTGGATGCGGATGGGTTTGAAACAGCAGGGCCATTTGACTGTCTTGCGGTTTGGCGCTGGCCAGGGTCTGCAACACTTCGGCCAGCCCATAGGCATCATAGCCAGCGCGTGCCGCCAGCACCGTGCCCATGCTGTCAGCCTCATACTCAGCCGATTTGTCCAGATTACGGGCACTGATTTCAGCGCCGGTAGAAACGGCGCGCTGAGTCAATGCATTCTTGCCCAGTTTTTCTTTCACAAAGCTACTGCCCGCATCTAATAAGGCCTGCTTTTGCATGACTTTGAGCTGATGTTTTTGCACCACATGCGCAATTTCATGACCCAATACCCCCGCCAATTGCGCTTCACTGGTTAATCGTTGATATAGCCCACGGGTCAACAACACATAGCCGCCTGGGGCCGCAAAGGCATTGATATCGCTGCTGTCGATGACGCCAAAACGCCAAGGCAAGTCTGCCCGCTCAGATTGGCTGGCAACCCAGCGCCCCACCTGATTGACGTATTGCTGCAAGCCTGCGTCCTTGACCAGCGGTGCAGCGCCCAAAATCGAGCCGGTGACCTGACGACCGACCATGATTTCTTCTTCTTGACTGGGGTTTTTCCAATGGATGGCCGCCAGTTTATCTTGTGCGCTAGGCGCTGCGGCAGTGTCATTACTGGGGGATGTGGGTGTTTCAGCAGGTGTTGCCACCCCGGTTTTGGCTTTGATTGCGTCTTTAAGCGCGCCTTTTAAATCCAGTGCGATGGCACTGCCATGCAGGAGTGGCAGGCACAACAAAAGTGCGATGGTCTGACGCACACCCTGTTTAACGCTTGGGCGAGGGGATTTTAAGGTCATTGTCCGGCTCCTGGGGTGGAAAAATAAGGTAAGCTGCGTGCGCTAAGGCCGCCTGCCGTGGCAAATTGTTTGGCTTGGTCGGCGCTGATGCTGGCGTTTTCCAACGCGCGCGTTTCGCTCTCGTTAAACGGAGCGGTTTTCAGGTCTTCGGCGCTCAGTCCACGGATACCTGTCGTCGACACCACATTGCCAGTGCCGCTGCGACCAGTGGCGACATTGACCGCTCCGGCCAGTGTATTGCCACTGGCTAATTGTCTTTTTACCGTGAGCAAACGCACCCAGCCGGTTTGACTGCCGGACTGAATCTGCAACCACGCGCCTTTTTTTGCCAAAATGGTGACTGCATCATTTTTGTTGACCTTGCCAACCACTTTAGCGTCATTAAAGGTGTCTGCCCGCAACTGGTCTGCTTTAAGTACGGTACCGGTATCTGCCGCGTAGAGCGGGCTACAGAGTAAGGTGGCTGTTAAAACCAGCCAATATGAGGGGTGCATATTCCAGTCCTTTATTCGTGTTGCAAAAGTGTTCCGTTTCAATAGGCATGTATGGGGGCGCAATGACATCAATCAGTGCTAGGCGCAGTTGCCATTTCCAGTTGGATCATCGCCTGCGCGAACAAGACGCGCCATTGTGCCGCCAATTGTCCAGCCTGTGGGTCTATCGCCCCTTGATGCAGGTGTGCACGTATTTGTGGTCTTCCCGGTAAATCTAGCCGGTCTATCAATGGCTGTAACTGTGCCATCAATTGCTGGGCATCGGCTTGCGCCGCCTCGCGGTAAGCCGTTTCGGGCAGATACTGCCAACTCACCACCAGCATGTCGCTAAACAAGCCCCAAACGCCTTGTTGCGTGCCAGTCACGGCATCCACTTGCGCGGGTGATAAACAGGCTTGCACCACGTCACGCCGAATGCGCTTCATCACTGCATCCCCCAGACTTTCTGGGGCCTCGATGACCATGGCCAGCAACAGTAATTCTTGGCGACCGGGCTCACTGCCTAGCCCAAAGGCCAGCCAGCGTTGCAAGGCACGGTCGGTGGCCAATGCATAAATTTTAGCCACGCCAAAATACGCCACTGCCCAAAAAATGGGGCCGGCTAAATCGAGATAGGTGTCTAGGAGGTTGATGGCCAGATACGACAGCACCAGTAAGCCAATCTGACTGCCTGTGAACAGCCCATTAAACCGGTCCCTATCCATTTTCAGATAAAACGCCAGCGTGGTCAGCCAGACCAAGCACAGACTGAGCAGAATATACGGCAGTTTGCCGCGCCATACTTTTAAATAATCTTGATGCAAGCTGTTGTCTATGGCCGTGGCGAGGATTTCAACGCCCGGAAACTGCTTATCCATGGCGGTGGGTTTAATATCAAACAGGGCAGGCGCGGTGGAGCCGATAATCACAATCTTGTCTTTAAACGCGTGTTGGCTGGCATGCGGTGCGCTGCTATTCAGCGTTTGATAGAGTGTGCTAAAACTTTCGTAGTGGTAGCTAAATGCTGCACCACGCCAATTGAGCAACATCTCATCGGGCAAGGCTTGTTCAGGCGCGCCGCTGGCCGTGGCCACCGTGAGTGGCAGCGCAGGCAAGGTCCAACCGCGGTCATGGTGGCGCATGCGATATTGGCGCACCACGCCATCATTGTCGGGATAAACATTATGGGTGCCTAATCGACCCGGCTTCCAAGCGCCCTTAAAATACGGTGGAATAGCAGCAAACGTAGCGTCGGCTTGCGCCTCGGGGCTGGCTTGCAGGCCAGGCATCTGCGCATAGCGCAACTGGCTTTGCCCGTCTTGTTTGGCATCCAAACGCAACAATGGAAAAAAACACTGCTGGCATTGGCCAATCACTTCATCAAAATAAGCATCACTGTCGGGGTTGAAAATATCGGCGTCAGAAAACACGATGTCCAGCACAATGGCTTTGGGCTGTTGTTTTTCTAGCAGCTCGACCATCTCGCCGATGACTTGCCGCGGCCATGGCCAGCGGCCAAAGTCTTTGGCCATCGCCTCTAGGCTGGCTTCATTAATATCGATAATGACGATAGACGGGTCAGCGGCGGGCTTGAGCACCCGGTGTTTCACCATTAAATCAAACGCTTTGTCGCGCATGTTCTGGCCCACATGAAACACTCCGGCATCAAGCAGTATGGTCAGGCTAAACAGCACAGCTAAATATAGATAAAAATTGTTTTTCAGCTTGCGTGTGAGACTGGCCAGCCAAAAGCCCAGCAGTAGTTTGAGTTTTAACATGGTGTTCCTAAGTGCGTATACATCGCCTAGCGCTGGGCGGCTGCGGCCAGGCATTTTTAAAAATAGTGTCGCGTTCACCGACAGTCCTATTCTAAAGGAACTTGTCACACTGCGATGACTAAAAACAGCAATTGCACCACGGAGCGCGGCGTAGTCATGACCGTCATATAAGCTTCATGGCCGCGCAACCTGAATGAAATATAGTTTTATCACACTGCGAAAGCCAGCCATAGCGCTGTGCATATAAAGCGCATGCCCACACTGGCGTGTTTGGATAACGGATTGTCGTGGCGATGGCCAACGCGATTCACATACAATATTGATACATTAAAAGGAAAGCAAAATGTCTTTAATCAACATGAAACGCACGGCGCTGGTTGGCATGCTGTTGGGGTCGCAATTGTTTTCGCATTGGGCGCTAGCAGAAGATGCACAATTCTGGCTCAAAGAAGGTGAAGCCAGCCTCAACGAAAGTAAAAAACTGGTGCAAAACCAGCGCAAAGCCAAAAACCTCATCTTGATTGTGGGCGGCGGCATGGGCATC
>JAIXZQ010000316.1 GCA_027489475.1 Methylophilus sp. | reverse complement strand
TAATCAACACACACAGACACAACAAGATTGGCAAGCAAGGGCATGTATCAGTCATGGCGACTGATGGTCTCGTGAATAAGGAATGGGTGTGGCCAGTGCGCAAGAAATAGCGGATTTTTTACGTCAGGTGGAAAAGCGGGCTTATCGGCAAACCGCCTATGCCGTGCGCGATGACCATGCCGCGCTGGATATTATGCAAGATGCCATGTTTAAGCTGGCAGACCGCTATGCCAACAAGCCGATTCAAGAGTTTCCGCTATTGTTTCAGCGTATTTTGCAAAATACCACGCGGGATTACTGGCGTCGGCAAAAAGTACGCAACTTGTGGACCAGCTTGTTTTCGTCATTTTCTGCCCCCGATGATGAAGAATTTGACCCGCTAGAAACCTTGCAGGGTGAGGATTCACAGGGGGACCCTGCAGAACAATTAGAGCGTTCACAAATCATGCGGCTGATTGAGCGTGCACTCGGAAGGTTACCGGCACGTCAACGCGAAGCCTTTGTACTGCGTTACTGGGAAGAGTTAGATGTTGCTGAAACAGCCGCCGTTATGGGTTGTTCAGAAGGCAGTGTGAAAACACACTGCTCGCGTGCAGTGAGCGCGCTTTCGTCATTATTGGAGCAGGCCGGCCTCGGCGTGCGGTCGTTATCCAAGAAAGGAGTTAAACCATGAGGACACCCGATGATCAGCAAGAGGCGCTGCCCGCCGCCTTGCGTCAGGGCCTTGCGGATCTAAAGCAGGATAATCAACCACTGCCCTTAGCGGTAGAACAGCGCTTGCAGCAAGCCAGGCAAGCAGCGGTGGCGCGTATTAAGTCACCCGCTTCTGGCGTATCTTTACAAGGCTGGACCTTGGCGTTGGTGGGTCATCCACGTGCCGCTGGGATGTTGGCGTTGTCATTGTTTTTGATGGTGGGTATGGTGTATTTCTCGCCAGCACATAACGATGATGCCTTATTGTTAAGTGATGATATGCCGGTAGAAGCGTTTGTAGACAATGCCTTTGACGCCTGGAAATATTCAGAAAATATCTAAATCCAATTGACGGTTTAGTGACTGCCATTCAACGCAATACACGACAAGAAAATCTTTGGAACAACGAGAAATGATGCAAAATCATTCATATCCATCAGGGTGGAAACAAGCAATATATTTTGCGCTCATGTGCGTGGCTGGACTCTCTGCGGGCTCAGCCGTGGCCGCTACGACGATAGAATGGGTCGCGATGGCTGATGTGGGAGCCATTAAAAACGATTTGGCCCCCACCGATCCTTCGGCCAATATTCCATGGGCACAACTCAACGAGCAACAAAAATCTGTGCTCACTCCGTTAGCCAGTGAGTGGGATAGTTTGCGTCCATGGCAGCGCGAAAAAATGCTGGATATTGCCAAAGAGTATCCCAAAATGGATGCGCAAAAGCAGCAGCGCATTCAGCATCAGTTAGTTAAATGGAGTCGTATGACGCCATTTGAGCGTGAAAACGCACGTAAACGCTATCAGCAATTTCAAAATCTGAGTCCTGAGAAAAAAGAGCAGCTACGCAAGCAATGGAAAGAGCACAAACAAAAATCGGCACTGACGGAAGGCTATGATCCGGAGTTTGATGGCGCAGACCATTAAGCGCAATCTGAGGCCATGGACGCAGAAAACGTCAATCACGCGCCAACAAAAAACCGCCCCTTCATAGGGGCGTTTTTTATAGCGGCAAAGCGATTAATTGGCGTCGTCAGCCAGTGATTTACTCATGGATAATCCTGTCAGCACAATGCCATCATCGCGTTGCGAAGTCAGCGTGCTGTAGTGATTTTCCATCCATTTTTTGATGCGTTTGGCATCCCCAATCCGGGTTAATTTACCCACTGAGTCCAGCAACACCATAATCAAAGGTTCGCCAGCAATGGTGGCTTGCATCACCAAACAACGCCCCGCTTCGCTGATGTAGCCCGTTTTTGACAGGCCGATTTCCCAGCTGCTGTTACCGCTCTCACGTACCAATGCATTGGTGTTGTGAAAATGGAGCGGTTCGCGGCGATGGTTGACGTACAAATCGTAATCAGACGTCGTGGTGATTTGCCGAATCAGGGGGTATTGGTACGCAGCGTGTACCATTTTGGCCAAATCCATCGCAGTAGAGATATTGTTGCTGGTTAAGCCGGTAGAGTCTTCAAAGCGCGTGTTTAACATGCCCAGACTCACAGCTTTTGCATTCATGTCTTGAACAAAGCGGGCTTTACCACCGGGATAATGGGTGGCGAGTGCAGAGGCCGCGCGGTTTTCAGAAGCGATGAGGGCTAAATTAAGCAAGTCGCCGCGGGTCATGGTAGTGCCGACAGGCAGGCGTGATGAAGTCCCTTTTAAATAGTCTACATCCATGTCGGTAATCGACACTTCATCGTTCAGGTTTAATTTGGCGTCCAACACCACCATGGCGGTCATCAATTTAGTCACTGAAGCAATCGGCGTTGGGGTGTCTAAGTTTTTGCCAAAAATCACTTCTTGCGTGTTTTGATTCATCACCAATGCTTTGGTAGAAGCAATCGCCAGATTCAGGCCTTGGCTGGATTTGCCAGAGTAGGCGTCAAACATCTCACGATCAACCATGCGTCTGGATTTTCTGGCATGGGCATGCATTTTAACCGGGCGCATATTGCGGGTAGAGTCACTGCGCACACGATATTGCGCAGAAACTCGATTGGTATGTTTTTTACTGCTGGCGGAGGACGCTGTTTTGGAAGTGGCTTCTGCAACTGCATAACTCGCAGGCGCAATGGCGATGACGCACACCAGTAATGCTTGTATTAAGTGTTTGAAAAAATGCATAGTCAACCTTCCTAAATCCCGCCTCATTATTGCCCAGTTATTATGTAGCGTCAATCACTTATCGCAATGATTTAGCGTAAATAATGAGGCATGAATAGAGGGGGCTTGTCGCGTTTTTATCGCGATAGTACACAACGCATTCATGAAGGACTGCGGCAGTTTGGAGTCAGCCACAGTCTATGGCACAATCACGAGTCTACAACCATTGTGACGTAACGCTCAGCGTTTTGATTCTTATGATAGCAGGCCTGAAATACTTCTTTTCTAAAGACCACACGTGGGCAGCGCAAGCTGAAGACGGGGCGTGGTTGGTCGGCGTGACCGATTACGCGCAAGGTATGTTAGGCGATGTCGTGTTTGTTGACCCGCCCAAAATCGGTCAAACCTTGACGCAGGGAGAGGTGTGCGGCCTGATTGAGTCTGTTAAAACCGGTTCAGATCTTTATGCCCCCTTGAGTGGGGTGGTGATTTCACACAATGAAGATGCGCTGTCTGCCCCCGAGCGCATCAATGACCATCCGTATCGCACTTGGATTTTTAAGCTGGCCCCAGACGCCACGGGCGCCCATGACCTGCTGGATCAGGCAGGCTATGAAGCCCAGCTGTAACGCTCAGCTATTACGCATACTCGGCTGAGCGTCACAGACTTTTATCCCCCTCTATATTGAGTCAGCACTCTTCTGCGGGCGCCAATCTTCATTGCGTTGTACCCAGAATTTTCTGATTGCGTTGACTCTGTATCTCGTGGGGCCATCACGCTTGATAAATAAAGTTTTTTTATTCAATGTCTTT
>JAIXZQ010000337.1 GCA_027489475.1 Methylophilus sp. | reverse complement strand
TCTTAACAGGCCGCGATTAACCGCGCAAACGATCTGCATCCAGACGACGGATTGTCAGGGTAATAAAGGTCAGGATAAACAAGCCAAAATAGGCCAAGTCAGCAGTGTCTATCAGTCCGCCAGCAAACGACTGAAAGTGCCGCATCAGCGAAAACTTAAGCACCGTGCTGGTGGGGTCGCCAGCAAAAAAGCGGTCTAAAATCATCAGCACAAACAAAGCAATAAAACTCATGATGCCGGCAATAATCGGCTGTGCAGTCAGGCTGGAGAAATACAGCCCCAACGCAGCAAAGCTAGACACCAACAACACCAAGCCCAGCGAGTTGGCCCAGATATAGCCAAAATCAATATCAGCCCAAATGTTTAAGGTAGAGAGCATGGCGGCAATATAAACCACCAAGATGCTCAAAAACACCACCAGCCCCAAAAACTTGCCCATGACGATTTCGCTAATCGACAACGGCGCACTGAATAAAAACGGCATGGTCTGGCTGCGACGCTCTTCTGAAATCAGTCGCATAGACAACAGCGGCACGGCAAACAGCATGATAAATGAGGCCAAGCCGTAGACGGTCTGACCAACAAACTGGGTGACACCCACGCGCTCAGCCGGGCGAATTGAGCCGGACATAACCTCAAAGTAGTTATTCACACCATTGAGGTAGTAGGTCCCAAATGAAAATGTCAGCAGCGCCAAGATAATCCAGCCCATGGGCGAGGCAAACATGCTTTTAAGTTCTTTTCTAGCAATATTCAACATATAACACTTCCGTCATTGCTTACGCGGCTTTGGCCACGTCGGCTTCTTGATAGGTCAACTGGACAAACACATCTTCTAAGCTGGTTTGGTCTGGCGCAATATGATACAAGCCCCAGCCTTGCTGTACGGCCGCCTGCACAATGGCTTCATGCGGTTGTGCGCCTTCGGCAAAGCGGATACGCCACATGCCGTCCACCGGCTCAGCTTCAACCACACCGTTAATCGCCGACAAGGCTTCAACAGAAGGCGATTGACGCAAGCCTACCAGCAATTTATTGCCGATGCGCTGCTGTTTCAGGACATCAATGCCACCGTTGAATACCAGCTTACCTTTATCAATAATCTGTACGTGGTCACACACCATCTCCACCTCAGGCAGAATATGGGTGGACACAATCACGCTGTGGCTTTGGCCAATTTCTTTAATCAACGCGCGGATGTCACGAATCTGAATCGGGTCTAGACCCACGGTCGGCTCATCGAGGATGACCACCATAGGGTTATGGATAATGGCTTGCGCTATACCTACCCGCTGCTGATAGCCGTTAGACAGGTTTTCAATCAGGCGCTTGCTCATATGAGACAACCCACAGCGTGCCTTGGCGTGCTCAACGGCTTTTTTGATGTGTTTGCTCGGCACCTTGTGTAAGCGGGCAGCAATGGTCAGGTATTCATCGACGGTAAACTCTTTATACAAAGGGCGCATTTCCGGCAGATAGCCAATCAAGGCTTTGGCTTCTTTGGGATGTTCTATCATATCGATGCCGCAGATTTTGACACTGCCAGCGCTGGGCGCCAGATTGCCTGTCAGCATTTTCATGGTGGTGGATTTACCGGCGCCATTGGGGCCTAAAAACCCCAGCACCTGCCCTTGTTGCAGACTAAATGTCACATCACTGACCGCTGCGCGCCCGCCATACATACGGGTAAGTTCAATTGCTTCAACTGTCAAATTGGCCATGCTGTATTCTTACTTTCAGGGTTGAGAGAAAGCTGCTTGGCAGGCGGATGATGAACCGCACAGACCATTAAGCAAATCCCTAGACAAAGTTTTAATCAAAAAGTTATAGTGCTGATGATAACGCGCAGGTGCGGCATGCACGCTGATTACAATTCAGTTACAAATCGCACATTATGGATGAACTTGCTGCAACTGTCACGGACTAAACTGAAATTCCAGAGACAACGCCATCGCATTCCAGCCGTCTTTTGCGGCTGATCATATTTATCAAAACAGGAATACCGTATGCCTCAAACCAGCCGTCATTTGTTCAAGCCTTCTGCGTTGCGCACCCCCGTACTCGCCCTCTGGCTGGCACTCCTCGCGCCGCAAGCATGGTCTGCGCCCACCGCGCCTACCATCACCACCCCCACGGCCGAGTTTGTCTACAAATATTTACTCGGTGAAGTGGCTGCCCAACGTGGCGAATTTGTGCTCGCCAGCCAATTATTTTTAGATCTTGCCAAACAAACGCGAAATCCACTGCTGGCAGAACGTGCGACCCAAGCCGCCACCATCGCGCGCACGCCACAGTTAGCTTTGCCTTCTGTGGCCTTGTGGGCCGAGTTGGCGCCTGATTCAATTCCTGCAGCACAAACGGCTACACAGTTGTTTATTGCCAACGGCGATTTGAAAAAAGCCTTGCCTCAAATTGAAAAGGTGTTGGCCAACGAGAGCATACGCGCCAATGCGTTTATGGAACTCAACAGTTTGATGGTCAGAATCACCGACAAAAACAGTGTGTTAGACGCCGTACAGCAATTGGCCAAGCCCTACCCCAAATTGCCAGAGGCGCGCTTTGCGGTGTCGCAAGCGGCCTATTTCGCCCACAACGAATCGTTGATGAATAGCGAATTAAAGGTTGCTTCTAAATTGCGTCCTGGCTGGGAGCCACCAGCGCAGATTCAGGGCCAAATCTTGACTGAGCAAGACCCCCAAAAAGGCATTGCGTATTACCGCAGTTTTTTAAAGACTTATCCTGAAGCGGATCAGATTCGTCTGGCGCTGGCGCGTAATCTACTGATCCAAAAAAACACCACCGAGGCGAAAACCGAGTTCACGAGCTTGTTGGCACGTCATCAAAACAACCCTGAGATGAATGTCATAGTTGGCTTGTTAGCATTGGATGCTCGCGAGTATGACTTTGCAGATCGTTGCTTAGAACACGCGCTTGAAGTCGGTTTTAAAGAACCAAATAAACTTTACTTTAACTTGGGCCGCTCTGCGGCCGAACAACATAACGACAGCCGCGCCTTGCAATGGTATGACAAGATTACCGA
>JAIXZQ010000102.1 GCA_027489475.1 Methylophilus sp. | reverse complement strand
TTCATCCGGTGTTTGGTAGCGCTCAATGATTTCCATCGCCGCCTCGTTGGCGCCGCCATGTTTGGGGCCACGCAAGGCGCCAATCGCGCCAGTGATGCAAGAATAGAGGTCGGACAACGTGCCGGAGATGACGCGCGAAGTAAACGTCGAGGCGTTAAACTCATGCTCGGCATACAGCACCAGCGAGGTGTTCATGGCGCGGATATGCAGGTCTGAAGGCTTTTTTTTTTTTTTTTTATGCAAGAAATGTGCGGCAATCGAATCGTCATCTGTTTCGACGTCAATGCGCACGCCACGATGACTAAAGTGATACCAGTAAATCAACATTGAGCCAAAACAGGCGATGAGTCGGTCACCCAAGGCTTGTGCGCCTGCGGTGTTACGGTCTGTCGCCTCAGGCTCTAAGGTGCCCAGCATGGAGCAGCCGGTGCGCATCACGTCCATTGGGTGCGCATTGGCAGGAATCTGTTCCAGCACCGTTTTCAGGGCGCTGGGCAGGCCGCGTAGCTTTTTGAGCTTTTGATGATAAGCGGTGAGTTGTGGTTGGGTGGGCAGCTCGCCGTAAATCAACAAATAAGCGACTTCTTCAAACGTGGCGTGTTGTGCCAGCTCGATGATATCGTAGCCCCGATAATGCAGGTCATTGCCACTGTGGCCAACGGTACAAATGGCCGTTGTGCCAGCGGCAACGCCAGCGAGCGCCACCCCTTTTTTGCGTTTGGGGGCGTCGGCAGCCGGGGGTGCTGCCAGTGCGTCTGTTGAGGTATTCATAACCAGCCTCCTTCTGATAGGTTGGGCGCCCTAGGGTGGGTGCCTGTCAATGGCGCTTTGGCCTTATTTTTGATACAGCGCATCCAGCTTTTGCTCAAAGGCGTGATAGCCCAGATGTTCGTACAGCTCGGCACGGGTCTGCATCAGGTCTAGCACCTGTTGTTGCGAGCCGTGCTGACGCACGGATTGATACACCTTGAGCGCCGCCTGATTCATGGCTCTAAAGGCCGACAGCGGGTAGAGCACCATGCCCACGCCAGCGCTGGCCAACTCTTTAACCGTAAATAAAGGGGTAGCACCAAACTCTGTGATATTGGCCAACACAGGCACTTTCACTGCGTCCACAAACTGCTGATACATCTGCAAATCCGTCATCGCTTCAGGAAAAATCATATCGGCACCGGCTTCTACACAGGCACAGGCGCGGTCTATGGCGGATTGCAACCCTTCAACCGCCAGCGCATCGGTGCGCGCCATGACGACAAAGTCTGCATACGGTTTTGCATCCACAGCGGCTTTCACGCGGTCAACCATTTCTTCTAGGCTGACGATGGCTTTATTGGGTCGATGACCACAGCGTTTGGCGCTCACCTGATCTTCAATATGCACGGCGGCAGCGCCTGCTTTGGCCACACTTTTAATCGTGCGGGCAATATTAAAAGCCCCGCCAAAGCCGGTATCAATATCCACCAACAAAGGCGTGTCTACCGCATCGGTAATGCGACGCACATCAATCAGCACATCTTCTAGGGTAGAGATGCCCAAGTCTGGCAGGCCTAATGAACCCGCCGCCACCCCGCCGCCAGACAGATACAAGGCCTGAAAGCCTGACTGTGTGGCCAACATGGCGTGGTAGGCATTGATGGCGCCTATGATTTGCAGCGGTTGTTCTGCCGCCAGTGCGGCTCTAAAGCGGGCGCCGGCTGTCGTGGGGTATTGCATGGTGATTCCCTTCATATTGCGCATTGCGCGACGCGCGCGCAGTGGTTACTTCACATCCCTGCGATGACAACACGGCGTTGCGTCTTGCGCTCGTCTACGCGTAATCTCGCAGGTGCACACACTGTGTGCGTTAAAAAAATGCTTGATCAGCCGCCGCTGGCAGTGTCACGCCGGTGAGTTTTGCCTTTTGTAAAATCTCCCAAAAGTAGCGGTAGGTCGCGCGATCATGCAACTCACCGGCATACTGAATCGGGCCCCAATCGGCTGCTTGTGCCGCCAGTAAAATATTGGCGGCGTCGGTCACTTCGTCATAGTTTGGCTTCATGGCATCCACAATCGCCTGAATTTGCGTGGGGTAGATGCTCCACATGCGCATAAAGCCAAATTCATTGCGTGCGCGGAAGGCATCGCTATAGGTGACTTCCACATTTTTCAGGTCTAGGGTGACGTTGTGCGCAGGCACCACGCCATTGGCTAGCGCGGCAGCCACCACTTCAGCCTTGGCGCGTGCCAGCAGGCGGTGATCAAACTGCCCTGGACTGCGCATCGCCGTGGCCGGAATGGCGCCATGGTGTGCGCTGACAAAATCCATTAGGCCAAAATCCAGCACTTGCAACCAAGGCAGTTGGGCAATTTCATGCACCTGTTTGAGTGCACCATGGGTTTCAATCAAAATATGTACGGGAATCACGCGCGTAATGCCTGCGGCTTTGGCCACTTGCTGCAGATAGCCAATCATTTCTTGCGCTTGTTTGACATCGGTGCATTTGGGAATCGTCAGGTAGCTCAACACTGCGCCCGCGCCATTGAC
>JAIXZQ010000336.1 GCA_027489475.1 Methylophilus sp. | reverse complement strand
CTCGATTCAGCCTTATCAATCCGACCATAGAGGGGCTAACCCAATAAAAGCAGCACTAGCCCAGCCAACACAGACACAGCGCCAATAAAACGCAACTGGCCATCACGCAATTGCAGCAAACGGCTAAACGTCTGCCGCCAGGCTTGCGTAAACAATAAAGGCATCAGGCCTTCAAGCACCAACAACGCGCCCACTAGCCAAACCCACCGCATCACGTGTGTTATTTCTTGCCGCTGCTACGCATGTATTTAAAGAAGTCTGAACTTTGGTCTATGACCAGCACGTCAGACTTGTTTTTAAAGCTGTTTTTGTAGGCTTCTTGACTGCGGTAAAAAGCATAGAATTCTGGGTTTTTGCCAAACGCCTGTGCATAGATCTCCGCGGCTTTAGCATCGCCCTCGCCTTTGACTTTTTGCGCTTCACGGTAAGCTTCGGCAATAATCACTTCACGTTGCTTATCCGCATCGGCGCGAATTTTTTCAGCCGCGGCCGCACCTTGTGAACGCAATTCATTGGCCACAGACTTACGCTCGGCCTCCATGCGCTGATACACCGATTCACTCACTTCTTTGGGCAGGTCTACACGACGCAAACGCACGTCCAGAATCTGAATGCCCATCTGACGGCTTTCTTTGTCAGCCCGCTGACGCAGAATTTCCATAATCTCAGAGCGCTCGCCGGAGACCACGTCATGAATAGTGCGTTTACCAAACTCGGCGCGCAAGCCATCATTAACCATTTGCGACAAACGGCGCTCAGCTTGCACTTCGTCTCCCCGCACAGACACATAGTATTTTGACGGGTCTATGATGCGCCATTTCACAAACGAATCGACCAATACGTTCTTTTTCTCGCTGGTAATAAAGCGATCAGGCTCTTCCCAGTTCAAAGTCAAAATACGTTTGTCGTAGTAACGGATGTTTTCAACCATCGGCATTTTAAAATACAGGCCGGGCTGGCTTTTCACCGAGACAATTTCACCCAGCCTAAACACCAACGCATATTCGCGCTGATCGACGGTATAGGCCGACGAGGTGATGATGACCAACAGGACAAACACCCCAATTAACAGACTTCCAATATTTCTCATCATGTGTTGATTCCTTCAGGGCGGGCTAGCGGAATTCGCGGTCGCGGTTTCTCATCGTATCGCGTGAGCGATCCAGCATA
This sequence comes from Methylophilus sp., assembly GCA_027489475.1. Classification (GTDB taxonomy): domain Bacteria; phylum Pseudomonadota; class Gammaproteobacteria; order Burkholderiales; family Methylophilaceae; genus Methylophilus. The sequence continues at coordinate 1,466 of JAIXZQ010000336.1, read as the reverse complement.
CTGCTGTCAGCCTGCGGCTCGGGGGATTGTGGTTTATCAGCCACGGCGGGGGCGACAGGCGCGGATGGCGCATTGCCGCTCATGCTCATGAGCTTATCCAGTGGCAAATACAGCAGGCTGTTGCCGCCTTTTTGATCCACCAATACTTTGCTGGTATTGGCCAAAATATGCTCTTGCGCGTCTAAATACAGCCGTTGGCGGGTGACTTCGGGAGCCTTGCTGTATTGCGCCAAAATCTGTTCAAAGCGGTTGGCATTACCACGCGCCTCGTTTTCAACGCGCAGTTTGTAGCCGGCAGCTTCTTCAGCCAGCCGTGACGCTGTCCCGCGCGCTTTAGGAATCACGTCATTAGCGTAGGCCTGACCTTCATTCTTTTGCCGCTCCAAGTCTTGCTTGGCTTTGACCGCATCATCAAATGCCGCTTGCACCTGTTCTGGCGGCTGCGCATTTTGCATGGTCACGTTCACAATATTGATGCCAGACTGATAGCGATCCAGCATGTCTTGCATCAGCTTTTTCGCCTTGGCCGCAATTTCATCGCGCCCTTCATACAGCACAAAGTCCATTTTACTCTTGCCCACAATCTCACGAATCGCGGTCTCGGCCACACCGCGTACGCTCAGTTCTGTGGAGCGATTGCTAAACTGAAAATCCTCAACAGACTTCAGGTTATATTGCACCGCCACTTGTAAATCGATGATGTTTTCGTCATCGGTCAACATCAATGACTCGCGTAATTCTTTGCTGCGACCAGATTCGCCTTCAAAGGAACGGTAGCCCATTTCTATGGTGCGCACCTGCTCTAAGTTAACGTTTTCTATGGTTTCAATCGGAAACGGCAAGTGCCAACGTGGGCCTGGCATGGTGGTTTCAACATGCTTGCCAAACCGCAACACCACACCGCGTGAGCCTTGGTCAACAATATAAAAGCCTGAGCCCAGCCAAATCAGCGCCACCAAGCCTAAGATAGGCGCAACGGGCAAGCTGCTGGGTTCTGGTGCGTGTCCACTTGGACGCCCTCTGCCGCCGCCTTTACCGCCAAACATGCGGTTAAGCTTTTGATTCAGGTCTCTAAACACCTCATCCAGATCCGGCGGACCTTCGTTATTTTTATTCCAAAAGCCGGGGAATTTTCTCATGCGACGACTCCGTTTTTTTGCGCTTTTTACTCGTTAATAAATCTTGTAGTGCGATAGTCAATTGCAGGCTTACACGTAGGCCTGCTCTTCAGTGCTGCGTTTTTTCAAAAAGGCCTGATGTTCTAACAACGCCAACCGCAGATCTTCGATGCCGGTGCCGGCTTGGGCTGAAACACGCACGGTACGGATGTTACCATACTCGTCCCGGTCGATTCCCGGTGGCATGCCTAGCCGATCAATCTGATTGAGCACTAACACCTGTGGGACATTCGCCGGCCCAATCTCGTTCAGCACGATGTTGACCTGCTCGATCTGCGCATCCCGGTT
>JAIXZQ010000021.1 GCA_027489475.1 Methylophilus sp. | reverse complement strand
TACGAAGAAATGGGCATGAGCCGCACGGATGCCACAGCCTTTTACGACATGACAAATTCAGTGCCCAATTCGCGAGCCCTGTGGTTTGGTCCCGAAGTCATGAGGACATGGGTTGCAAAGCAAGATGCCATCGCGCCCCGAACTTCTACAGGAACTCTGCTAGCTTTCGATCCCACACTGTTATCACAGTACTTCGCACCGTTGGACAACCTGGGCTTTACGCCGACGATACGCTTCGCACGCAGTCCTCAAGTGCCGTTTGCAGTGCCTCAAGAGAGATCGGCTTTCGCAGGAATCTAATTGCCCCGAAATCGACCGCCGCTCGAGCTACGAAGCTGGATTCAACGTCAGGTATGCCGCCCCTGTAACTACCGCCACCCGAAATCGCCACGATTGGCACGCCGCACAGATCGCTACGTTTCAGCAGCCTGATGAACGCAAGGCCTTCTATGTCGGGCATAAAGATGTCGGTGATGATAACGTCAGGCTCTAGCTCGGTTTCGTGCCTCAGGAGGTCGTCGATCTCGAAAATGCGTTCGCTTGCGTGACCGAGCTTATGCAATTGGCGTTCGAGGGTCCGCGCAGCAAGATCATCGTCCTCCTTGAATAATACTCGCATCGCAACCTCCCTCGCCGTCGGCAGCCTCGATGATCTTAGCAACTTTTAAGAGACTGCTCTCACCCAGCTTTTGGATCGCTTGGAACCGATGAAATTCGACAGTTCGTGCACCGATATCCAGCCGCGCCGCTATTTCCTTGTTGCGCATGCCGGCGCACGCCATCCGAATGACTTCATTTTCGCGCTTGGTTAGCTCCGAGATAAGCTCGCGCGCTTTAACAACCGAGCGACTCTTCTCAGCCGAAGGACGGCGTGAGACTAAGCCAGCCTCGATCTTTCGAACGATGGTCTCAAATGTAGCTGGTTTCCCGATGAAATCCGCTGCGCCGTTTTTCATGGCTTCCACAGCGAGCGGGATATCTCCGTGAGAAGTGAAAAATATTACGGGGATATGCCGCAAGTGAGGCGGGATTTTTGCAATAGTGCTGAGGCCGTCCAGCCCCGGCATCCGCATGTCGAGGAGGATGCAATCGGGCCGTAGATAGTCCAGCGCTTCCAAAAGATCCGTTCCGTCGATAAACGGATGCACCCGATAGCCATGTCGTTCTAATCCGCGCCTGACTGTGGTCCGGACATCACGCTGATCGTCCACGACAGCGATTAGCGGCGCGGGCATTTCCAGCTCTAGCATCTGCTTCTGCTCCCCCTGCCGCTACAATCGCGGTTGATCGACTCTCCGGTCGAATTTCGAGTCCCATACAATCTTATAACATAGATCAGATCGAAGCGGGGAATATCTGTGGCCGCTCGCTCATATCTCTTCTGCGCTAAACCATCGGCATGGTTAAGGCTTCATCGACATCTTTTGCGAACCTCCACTGGATTCCGCGGCAACGCTCCTGTTTGCCCTTTTTGATACTGATGGCGGGAGGCAGCGCGTGCCTCCTTTGGAATCTCTAGAGGGAACGAGAGATGCTTGAAAGGCGACAGGAGCCTCGGGCCAAATCCATGTTCAAGAGCGCTTACGTCCAGACCGAAGGCGGGGTACAGTTTGTGACTTTACGCAACATTTCTGTCTCCGGCGTTTGCCTTGATGCCTTTCCCGGCGCGTCGCAAGGCGACGAAGTGGAGTTCTGCATAGACGCGTCCGGTCTGAGGAAAGGAACCGTGTGCTGGGTGAAGGATGGACTTTGTGGTATCGTAACGACCGACAGCGATGCCTTCGAGAGCACTCCTCAGCAGTTCCCCCAAAGATCAGTTCGACTGCCGCTGTCGGTTGCGGTGAAGCTCTACGTCGATGGACACCGGGAGGATGCGACCTTGCGTAACATTTCGATCCGCGGAGCTTGCATTAGTAGCCGCGGCAATTTTGTCTCAGGCCAGCTAGTCTCGACGGAAATCGCCGGCTTCTGCTTCGAACTCGCGAGCGTGCGCTGGGTAAAGCACGGATTGTTCGGTTTGGGCTTTGCCGGACCCATCCCTCCCGCTGTTTTTCGCAAACTTGTAGCTAAGATCCAGGAAGCGCCCCGATCACGCCCTGATGAGCGAAGGTTTGGGGGCAATACAGCATAATGACCGCCATTCTGAAGATCATATAATTTTTTTTGCAGGTTAACGCCCCTCGCACGCCGCAACAACTCCAGCACTAAAGTCTCGTAGGAACAGTTCGACCGACCCACATTAGCTAGGGCCTTCTGACTTGAAGCTGCTTCATTCCTTCGCTCCACAGTAAGCCTAGCGAAACAGAATGATCGCCATTTGTCTAATCCATGTTAGGATCGCGGCGAGGATATGGTGTGGCGGCGGAGGGAGGCAACGCGTGATGGACCTTGAGGCGTTTGCGAGTATTCTCGATAGCATCTCGCAAGGGGTCGTCGTGTTCGGCGCTGATCGCAAGATTATCTATTGCAATCAACCGTTTCTTGAGATCACCGGATTTGACCGATCCGATGTGGCTGGAGCCCTGTGCAGCATTATGCAGGGCCCGGATACAGACCGCAGCACCATAGAGGCTATCGATGCAGCGATCCACTCTGCTAGCTCGTTCTCAGGGGAGATACAGAACTATCGTAAGGCAGGTGGCACCTTCTGGAACGAACTCTCGTTCGAGCCGAAATTCGACCAAGACGGGTCTTTAAGGCACTTCGTGGGAATATCGCGCGACATTACGCGCCGAAAGATTGCCGAAACAAAAGTTTCGAAGCTTGAAACTGATCATCAGTTC
>JAIXZQ010000232.1 GCA_027489475.1 Methylophilus sp. | reverse complement strand
TCTTCCGATCTAAGTACATCAAACTGATGTGCTTGTATGAGTGAGCATCATACCGAACGGTTTCAAAAAGCCCCTGAAGCGATTGCGTAAAAAGCACTCATGATTTTACGTAGTTTGGCTAGATAGCTTACCACAGCGCATCTAGCGCCAGCAGGACTCGCAGGCTGTCGGACGGGTTGGGCGGTGAACGATGAACAATGCCGGCTTGCTGATTTTCTTGCCAGGCACTGCCTTTAAGAAGCACGACGGCAAACGTTGGCGCTTGCTGGATGACGGCGTTTGGGCGCAGCAAGGCATGGTGAAAGGCTTCTAACGAGGCATACTGTTGTGTCATGGCAGCGCGGTTCACCGCCTCTTCTTGCAGCCATTGTGTACCTGGCCCAAGATAGGTACATAACAGCCGGATGCCGGTACGGTCGATGTGAAACTTGAGACACATGGCCTGGCGGGTGACTTCGAGGCGCAAGCCGATATGTGGGCAGTCGAGCAAATCGGCATACAGGGTCACCAGCGAGGCCATATCATCCAGCAAGGCCTGACGTCCATCCCCCGCAGGGAGAGGCAGGGCATGTTGCAACTGGCCATGCAATTCTTGCTGCATATCCAGCAACAGCCGTTCTCCCGGCGCGATGCCTTCGGCATGCTGTGACAGATAATTGACGATGGCCGGCTGCGCGGCACGCGCAGCCACACAAATTTGTTGCTCGGGGGCAAAAATATTTAATAATGCCAGAGGCTGAAACGTGGGGCACTGCTCACTGTCAGGCGCGGTTATCGAGCGCAGTGCAGCCATTTCTTTGCTTAGCGAGGGGGAGGGTGCGCTGGTTAACATATCAGTCCGTCTCAGCCAATGCTTCATTAGCTTGCGCGTCGACCTCGACTGCCCAATGCGGAAAAGGATCCGGCAAGCTGCGCCAGGCCTCCATGCCTAATGCAAGCTCGCTTTCTGTGAGCAAACAAGCATCAAATTTGGCGGTGAGGGCTGCTTTATCCATCTGCATGCCGATGATGACCAGCTCCTGCTGACGGTCGCCATAAGGTCCTTGCATGCGTGAACGGATATGGTGCAGACTTTCTTCATCCTGCGGCCAGTGGTTGGCAGGTGTGGCCGCCCACCAGATGCCTGCCAGTTCAGTGCGCGTCACCGCGCCGGCCTGTGACCACATGGCGCAAAGTTCAGGACGTGAGGCAATCCAGTAACGGCCTTTGGAGCGAATGACGCCCGGCCATTCACTATTGAACCATTGCCATAAGCGTTGCGGATGAAACGGGATGCGTGCACGGTACACAAAGCTTGAAATGCCGTATTCCTCGGTTTCTGGTACATGCTCGCCACGTAACTCTTGCAACCAGCCTGGGGCCTCAGCTGCCTGGTCAAAATCAAATAGGCCTGTATGCATGATGCGATGGAGCGGCACCTTGCCAAAACTGCTGTGTATAATTTGCGCTCTAGGATTCAGTGTTTTGAGGATGCCTTCCAGTCTGGCGATTTCATCCAGCGTCATTAAATCGGTTTTGTTCAATATAAGCACATCGCAAAACTCAATTTGATCCACCAGCAAATCAACCACGGTGCGTTCATCATCTTCACCCAGTGATTCACCCCGGTCACCGAGCATGTCTTGTGAGCTGTAGTCTTTCAGAAAATTGACCCCATCGACCACGGTGACCATGGTATCCAATTGCGCCACATCGCCAAGCGAGGTACCTGCTTCATCGGCAAAGGTAAAGGTTTCGGCAATCGGCAATGGCTCCGAAATCCCGGTGGTTTCAATCAGCAGATAATCAAACCGTCCTTCTTTGGCCAAGCGGGTGATTTCGACCAGCAGGTCTTCGCGCAAGGTGCAGCAGATGCAGCCATTGCTCATCTCTACCAGTTTTTCTTCTTGGCGTGAGAGTTGGGCACCGCCTTCGCGCACCAGTTGTGCATCAATATTGACCTCGGACATATCGTTAACAATCACCGCCACCCGCATGCCATCGCGGTTGTTGAGCACATGGTTGAGCAACGTGGTTTTGCCTGCACCCAAAAAACCCGAGAGTACGGTGACAGGCAGTTTATTGCGTGGAGAAGAAGTTAAACCAGACATAGATGGAGTCCTTGCATAAAAATATCTTTAGGGAGATGGGTGCCGATAAACACCAGCGTGGATTCTTTGGGCGCGTTAGACGGCCATGGCGAATGATGGTCACCACTCATCAACATATGCACGCCCTGAAAAACGATGCGTTGCGGGTCGTTGTAGGCATGCACAATGCCTTTGTAACGCAGTAGCTGCGGGCCATAGTCCTGAATAACGGTTTGCAGAAAGAGTTCTAGTTTTGCCAAGTCAAACGGTCGTTCGCTTCGAAACACAAACGAACTGACGTCATCATCATGGGTATGGCTCACGTCACGCAAAAAGTCTGGTTCGATTTGCAGAATGGCCTCCAGTGAAAACCCATCTATGTCTAGAATCTGCTTGAGATCGGTTTGACCAAAGTGCACCTGGTGAATCGCGGCTCTGGAATTCATCTTGCGCAACCTAGCCGAAAGGGCAGTGAGTGCTTCAGGCGTGACCAAGTCGGTTTTTGATAGCAGAATACGGTCAGCAAACCCCACTTGCTCTTGCGCCTCGTGATGTGCATCCAGCTGTT
>JAIXZQ010000213.1 GCA_027489475.1 Methylophilus sp. | reverse complement strand
GTGCAGGTCGGTAAAGTCCTCGGTCGTGCCACTGAGGCCATCCAGCGCAGCCACATCGGCTTTCAATTGAATAAGATAGCCTGAGACAAAGCGCGCGGCCAACCCTAGATGACGCAACAGCTGCACCAGCAACCAGGCCGAGTCGCGGCAAGAGCCGGTGCGTAGATGTAGGGTTTGTTCTGGGGTCTGTATGCCGGGCTCTAAGCGCACGGTGTAGCCAATCTCGGCCTGCACATGCTGATTAATGGCCACCAGCATATCGACGATTTTCATCTCTGGCTGTATCACCTGCTGTTGTACCTGCAGCACCCAGGCTTGCAGACCCTCGCCCGCCGGTTCTGGCTGTAAATAGGCGGTTAGTTCAAAGGCCTGTTGCGGGCTGTAACTGAAGGGATAATGCTCGGCATGTGGCTCGACAAAAAAATCAAACGGGTTAATGACCGTCATGTCTGCCACTAAATCGACCGTGAATTCGAGCGCACGCACCATTTCGGGGAATACATAGCGGCCAATATAGTTGCCGTAAGGGTCTTGCTGCCAATGGATAAAATGCTTTTCCGGCGTGACCGTCAGCGTGTAGGCCAAAATCGGGGTTCTGGCGTGGGCGGCGGGTCTGAGGCGAACTTCATGCGGAGACAGCTTGACCGGACGGTCAAACGCATAACGGGTGCAATGCTGCAATGCCACACGAATAGCCACGGAACTGCCTTTTGAGAAAGTGGGAGATAGCTATTTAATGCAGGAAATATGCCAGCCCATCAGCAAACGGCGTAATGTTTATGCTCAGCGCGTAGCTGGCAGGCTATGATAACAGCAGCAGACTTGACCGCTGGCTGAATAAAGGCAGATGGGACGTACTGTGGACGGGGCACATCTGCCGCCTGCTGACGACAGATGCGCAGCGCGCTTATTTGCCGCCGATGAGAGTTTTCACCGCGCCAACCACATCGCCCGGCATGACGACAATTTTGCTGTTGGCTGAATCGCCGATTTTTTGCAAGGACTGAATGTAGCGGTCGCCAAGCAAAAAGGTGGCCGAACTATTGTTTTCTTTGACCGCCTCGGCAATCATTTTAATCGCCTCAGCGGAAGCGCGTGCCGCCACCATTTGCGCCTCGGCATCCTTGCGTGCGGCCTCAAGTCTGGCTTCGGCATTTAAAATCAATGACTGTTTGGCACCCTCGGCCTCGGTCACCACAGCCACCCGCTCGCGCTCGGCAGCCGCTTGACGCTCCATCGCATCTTGCATATTGGCTGACGGTTTGATGTCCTGAATTTCAACACTTTTCACTGTAAGGCCCCAGTCCAGCGCCTCGTCGGCAATCGCTTCTTTCAGTTCGGCTTTGATGCGATCACGCGAAGTCAGCGCATGGTTCAAGTCCATACCGCCGATAATCGAACGCAAGCTGGTTTGTACCATGTTGCGCATGGCTTCTTTAAAATTCTCGATGCCATACACCGCCCGCTCAATATTGCTCACTTTGATAAACGCCACCGCGTTGGCCAGAATCACCGCATTGTCGCGGGTAATCACCTCTTGTTCCGGCACGTCTAGAATGATGTCTTTGGTCGTCACCTTGTAGCTGACAGCACTTAAAATCGGATTAATCACATGCAAGCCCGGGGTTAAAATGCCGGCAAACTTGCCCAGCCGCTCAACCACCCACTCTTCGCCTTGCGGCACAATGCGCACGCCTTTGATAATGGCGATAATCACCAACACTAAGATAATTAAACTGACTTCGGTCATGACCACTCCTGCAAACATTAATAATGAAGAAACCGCTGACGCCTCACACACCGCGCTTACAGCGGCGCCACCCGCAGACTGTTGCCCTCTACCGCGACGATGCGGGCCGCTTGATGCTCGGCCAAGACGCAATCGGCATAGGCGACCCATTCCCGGCTGCCCATCACGCCCTGACTAAAGCGGATACGGCCGGGCTGCGTGGGGGTAATGGCGGCAATAATCACGCCTTCACGGCCAATTTCATCGCCCTGCGACTGCCCCACCCGCAAGCCGGGCTTACGGCGTTCGAGCTTGCGCATCACCGCCAAGGCCGCGGCGGACAGCACCGCATAGTTAACCGCCTGCAAAGCCAGCGGCATGTCGCCCCAGCCCAGCAGCAAGGCCGCCATCACCAAGGCAGCAATCCCCAGCCATAACAGATATACCGTGCCCAACAGCATTTCGGCACACAACAATATCAGCCCAAAGCCACACCAGCCCCATGTCATGCTCATTTACGCACCTTTACCCTTGCGATTGCAACAAATCTTCGCCCTGCTTGTGTCAGAATAGGCGTTTATGAATACGCCCGTCAGACTCAGCCTTTCACAAGACAGTACCACACGCTTGCAGCAAATGCGAGTGCACTTTCCGCATGCCGCTGGCCCTGACCTGGAGCCTGCTTGGCGCGGTGGTCGCGCGCTGGCACTTCGCAAACTGGCGGCCATTGATGCCGAAGCGTATGCCCGTAGCCGCAACCAACTGAATGGTGCGGTGACGCGTTTGTCTCCGTATTTGCGGCATGGCTGTCTGACCGTGCGTGAAACGGTGGCTGATATTCGTCGCCGCTTTGGCAAGCGCGGCCTCAAGCTGATTTCTGAGCTGTGTTACCGCGATTATTTTCGGCAAGCCTGGTTGCAGTTTGGTCAGGCCATTCTGCATGAGATGGAACCGCCCAAAGTCACCCTAGGCCAAGCTCCGCTCCCCGACTACGTCACGCAACGCTTTACTGGACTGGTGTGTATGGACCAGATTGTGGCTGCTCTCCAAGACGAGGGCTATGTGCACAACCATGCCCGCATGTGGTTTGCGGCCTATGTGGTGCATTGGCTCAAAGTCGACTGGCGGCAAGCCGCCGATTGGTTTGAACAGCAGTTGCTAGATGGAGATTTGGCCTCCAACCATCTGTCTTGGCAATGGATTGCCTCGAGTTTTAGCCATAAACCGTATTTTTTTAACAAGGAAAGCCTGCGTAAATTTGCCGGTGACCAATGGTGTCG
>JAIXZQ010000298.1 GCA_027489475.1 Methylophilus sp. | reverse complement strand
GTGGCGCAAGCCCGGCATTACATAAAGCAATTTTTATCGCCAGTGCAAGACACCGAGACCATTTCCATCATGCAGGCACGCGGCAGAGTGTTGGCGACCAACATTGTTTCTGGTCTAAATGTGCCTGGCCATGACAACTCCGCCATGGACGGCTATGCCTTCAGACAAGCCGATGCTGGCCAAGCCTTGCAACTGGTCGGGACGGCTTTTGCTGGAAGGCCGTTTGATGGCAGTCTACCCGCAGGCAGTTGTATCAAAATCATGACTGGGGCCATGATTCCCGCCGACGCAGATACAGTGGTGATGCAAGAACAGGCGACGTTAACAGCCGGCAGAGTAACCATACATCGGTGTCCGCCGCTGGGCGGCAATATCCGTCGTGCAGGCGAAGATATTGCAGTGGGACAAACTGTATTACAAGCAGGCCATGTTATACATCCCGCAGACATGGGTTTGCTGGCCTCACTAGGTATCGCTGAGATTACCGTTTATCGCCAGCTCAAAGTGGCTTTTTTTAGCACTGGCGATGAGTTGGTCAGTGTCGGTCAACCGCTACAAGCTGGGCAAATTTATGATAGCAACCGTTACAGCCTGCGCGGCATGCTAGAAGCGCTGCCGGTGATTGTCAGTGATTTAGGCCATGTTGCAGATGACCCGGACGCACTTGAAACATTGCTGCTCAATGCCGCACAACATTATGATGTGATTATTACCAGCGGCGGGGTGTCGGTGGGCGAAGCGGATTTTATGAAAATGTTGTTAGCCAAACATGGCCAAGTATTGTTTTGGAAAATCAACATGAAACCGGGTCGCCCATTGGCCTATGGCAAGCTGGGGCAAGCGCATTATTTTGGCTTACCGGGCAATCCAGTCGCCACCATGGTGACGTTTTACCAGTTTGTACAAGAGGCGCTTAAACAGCTGATGGGTAGCCAGGTTGTCGAGCGACCGACATGGACCGTGCCGTGCAGTACGCCGCTGAAAAAAGCCCCTGGCCGCATGGAGTTTCAACGAGGGGTGCTGTACCCCACCGACACAGGCTGGCAGGTGAAAGCCACGGGGGAACAAGGCTCAGGCATCTTAAGCAGCATGAGCCAAGCCAATTGCTTTATTGTGTTGGATGAAGCCTGTGGTGCCGTTGCGGCTGGTAGCTTGGTTCAAGTACAGCCGTTTTATGGCACTCTTGGATAAGCATGCCACCTGAAACCATGTCCGGGATAGACTGGCGTAAAAGCCCCAAAATCGCTTATAGTGTCGGCTCGCTGTGGGGGCCCTCAAATATACAAGGTGTTGGCGTGCAAGCCGTTTTAAAATCAAGCAAACAGTTAGAACCTATGCTGGAGTGGTGTTTAATTGCATCACTCTTGGCGCACGCCTTGATTTTGTTTGGCTTGCCTAAACCGCAGATGGACACCCCGCCGCCCAAACGCGATGAAATCAAGATTGAGTTGGTGCAACCCCCTCCCCCTGCCCCAGTGACGCCGCCGGCACCGCAGCCAGAACCGGTAAAACCGCCACCCAAACCCATTCCCCCCAAGTTAAAGACGCCGACGCCGGTGCCGCAAAAAGTGACGCCTGTCTCTGAGCCGCCTGCTGAGCCACCTCGCCCGGTCACTGAGCCCGCGCCACCTAATATTATTGCGGTCAAACCCAGTGTCAGCGAAAGCAAGCCAGAGGTCGTGGTGCCGCCTCCACCGCCGCCACCAGAACCGGTGAGACCCACCGGCCCAAGTGAAGGCGATTATGAAGCTGCGCGCGCAGCGTTTAGAGAAGCCGCCCAGCGCGAGATTCAAAAAAATCTGCGCTATCCACGCATGGCTATGGAGCGTGGTATCGAGGGCATCACGCATCTGCATGTGAGCTTTGACGACCTAGGCAATATTGTCAACGTTGAAGTGACCGAGTCGAGCGGCAACAAAGCGCTGGATGACGCCGCGATTGCGACCATACGCAAATCGCAGTTCAAGGCTTTATTTAACGATATCTTGCGTGGCCGACTTAAATCGACCAACGTGCCAGTGAGCTTTAAACTGGTGAGCTAACCATGTGGCTACCACGCCCTGTTGATAACTCCACTGGTGGGCGTGACCGCAGCAAGCCGCTCTGGCATCTGCTACTGTTTCATGACTTTTATTTTATTGGCCTGATTGTGTTGGCAGTGGCCAGCGGCGCCTACGGTATTTACCTGTGGGACAAAGCCTCCAAACAATCACAGCGCATTAACAGTGTGATACAGGAAATTTATCTGGTGCGCGGTGACCTGTATCGTCAAAGCAAAGAGCTGTTCGATGCCTTTTTTTTGCAAGAGGACAAGGCGCTCGGTGAATACCACCAATTCACCACTTCCATCTTGCAGCATCTTGCGCAGTTGCAATTGATTGCCATTGACCAGCAAGAGCGTGACGCGTTGATGGAAATAGAGCGCAAATATCGCAGTGTGGTGCAAGAAGCACCGGCCTTGTTTTATCGCTACCAGAACAATCCTGACCGCAAAGCACAAAAGTCCATCTATCAAGACTTGGAGACCGGGGTGTTTAGACACTATGAAGAAGTGTCTAAACGCGCCGAACAACTCTTGTTGCTAAAACAAAATGAAATCAAGCAGCGGTTGGATGATGCACGGCGGCATTCGATTGCGGTGTTGTCTTTGCCGCTATTGCTGGGCTGCATTTTGATTGTGTACTCACGACGGATTCTACGGCAAGCGATTGTCCATCCTATCAACGACATTATGCAGGCAACCCATGCCATCAGCTCTGGCAATTTGAGCCATCAAGTACCTGAGGCTGGGGCTGAAGAACTGGCGGCACTGTCGCGTGAAATTAACAAGATGGCCGAAGATTTAGCTGCCAGCCGCGACGCCTTGGTGAAAAGCGAAAAGCAGGCGGCAATGGGCTTGTTGGTGCCCATGCTGGCGCACAATATTCGTAACCCATTGGCCAGCATACGCGCGACCGCGCAAGTGATTGATGATCCACAGTTGGATAAAGACAGTCTAGAGTCTATTCAAGGCATCATCCACACCGTGGACCGGCTTGAGCGTTGGACGGGCAGTTTGTTGGCCTATCTACATCCGATTAAACCCATGCTCAACCAATTGATGTTGTCGTCGATTGTGCAGGGCGCGCTATCGACCTTGCAGCCCAAACTCAATGAAAAACAGGTCACTGTCAGTGAAAACAGTGCAACCATTAAAGCCTTGGTGCTGACAGATGAACATTTATTGGAACAATTACTGTATAACCTGCTTCTAAACGCGCTTGAAGCGTCGCCCAAAGGCGCCGAGATTGTGCTGGCGTGTCAGTTGTCCCCTCAGGGGCTGACCTTAATCATCACCGATCAAGGCCCTGGTATGCCATTTACGCCAGATCCGCACGCACTCACTCCTGGCCCAACCACCAAACGGTTTGGGACAGGGCTGGGTATTCCTTTTGCCTTTAAGGTGTGTGAAGAGCTTGGAGGCACCCTACACTTTGAGCGTCCGCCCAATGGAGGCACGCGCATTACCATTTTGCTGCCGCAATAAAGCGCGTCAAATGCGGTCGCAAAACTGCTGTTTTGTGCTTGCTAATTTTTATTTTTTTATCAACAATGTGATGAAGTGATCGCCATGACGACTATGTTAAATTCGCCCGTCCCAGAACTCAGCCTTGCAGCCACCTCAGGTGTGCAATTCAATAGCCAAGACTATCGTGGTCAATTTCTGGTGCTGTATTTTTATCCCAAAGATTCCACCCCAGGCTGTACTACCCAGGGCATGCAATTTAGAGATATGCATACCGAGTTTCAAGCCGCCAATGCCGTGATATTTGGCATTTCGCGCGACAGTCTTAAATCACATGAAAACTTTAAAGCCAAATACAGCTTTCCTTTTGAGCTGATCAGCGACAGCGAAGAAATCGCCTGTCAGGCATTTGATGTGATTAAACATAAAAATATGTATGGCAAGCAGGTTCGCGGCATTGAGCGCAGTACCTTTTTGATTGACCCGCAAGGCGTGATTGTGCGCGAATGGCGGGGGGTCAAAGTGGATGGCCATGCCGCTGAGGTGCTTGCCAGCATTCAGTCTTTCCAACCGTAAAGTGATTTACCATGGCCCACGCTCCAGTGAATAAACTGTTTGTTCTCGACACCAATGTGTTGATGCATGACCCGTCATCGTTATTTCGGTTTGAAGAGCATGACGTTTATCTGCCAATGGTGACATTGGAGGAGCTGGACAACAATAAAAAGGGGCTGACTGAAGTAGCGCGCAATGCGCGGCAAGCCAGCCGCTTTTTAGAAGAAATCATGGGGGGTAACGCCTCCGCCGAGCTAGAAAAAGGCTGTCCACTGGCGATACAAGGCAACCGACATCTGACAGGCAAGCTGTTTTTTCAAACCGAGCATGTCGCCACTGACCTGCCTGGCTTAGCTGGCAGCAAAGCCGATAACCAAATTATCAGCGTGGTGTTGGCGCTGAAAAAACAGCATCCGCAACGCAATGTCATTCTGGTCAGCAAAGATATCAATATCCGCATTAAAGCCCGTGCCATGGGCGTTGCGGCTGAGGATTATTTTAACGACAAAGTGCTGGAAGACAGCGACATGCTGTACACCGGCGTGCGCGAACTGCCAGAAGAATTTTGGGAGCAACACAGCAAAGACATGCACTCTTGGCAAGAATCTGGTCGGATGTTCTATAAAATCGTCGGCCCGATCGTCAAGTCATTGCTGGTGAATGAGTTTGTGTTTTATGAATACAACAAACCCTTTCACGCCATTGTGCGCAAGATTGAAGACAATGCCGCCATCTTAGAGGTAGTTCACGACCATATGAACCCCAAACACAGCGTCTGGGGCATCACGGCGCGCAACCGCGAACAAAACTTTGCGCTTAATTTGTTGATGGATCCAGACATTGATTTTGTCACCTTGCTGGGTCAAGCCGGAACGGGAAAAACACTGCTGACCTTGGCCGCCGCCTTGACACAAACCCTAGACAAAAAGCGCTATTCCGAAATTATCATGACACGGGTCACCGTACCTGTGGGTGAAGACATTGGTTTTTTACCCGGCACTGAAGAAGAAAAAATGGCGCCTTGGATGGGCGCCTTGGAAGATAACTTAGATGTGTTGAATAAAACCGACGAAGATGTGGGTGAATGGGGCCGGGCCGCTACCCAAGACCTAATACGCACGCGTATTAAAATTAAATCACTCAACTTCATGCGTGGCCGGACCTTTTTGAACAAGTTTTTAATCATCGATGAAGCGCAAAACTTGACGCCCAAACAGATGAAAACCTTGATTACGCGCGCGGGGCCAGGCACCAAGGTGGTTTGTCTTGGCAACATTTCGCAGATTGACACCCCTTATTTGACTGAAGGTAGCTCAGGCTTGACCTATGTGGTCGATCGTTTTAAAAACTGGGCGCATAACGGTCATATCACTCTAGTACGTGGTGAGCGTTCACGCTTGGCCGATTTTGCTGCAGAGGTGCTGTAGACCAACGTCTACGCCAGTGTGATGGTTAAAGGTTTTTACACCCTCCTGATTGCCCAGTTTTTGTCGGCAATCGCTGATAACGCATTACTGTTTGCGGCCATCGCGCTGTTGTCAAAACTGAATGCGCCTAGCTGGCATGAGCCTTTATTGCGCGAGTTTTTTGTCATCTCATATATCGTGCTGGCGCCTTTTGTGGGTCCCTTTGCCGATGCGTTGCCTAAAGGCAAAGTCATGTTTTTGAGTAATGGCCTCAAATTCATTGGCT
This sequence comes from Methylophilus sp., assembly GCA_027489475.1. Classification (GTDB taxonomy): domain Bacteria; phylum Pseudomonadota; class Gammaproteobacteria; order Burkholderiales; family Methylophilaceae; genus Methylophilus. The sequence continues at coordinate 971 of JAIXZQ010000298.1, read as the reverse complement.
GCCTGATGGCACTCACTGGCGTGCCACCGTTGTATGCTTATGCAGTCGTGGGCATTGGTGCCGCGGCTTATTCACCCGCCAAGTACGGCATTCTGACCGAGATGTTGCCGCCGCATTTGTTGATTAAAGCCAATGCTTGGATGGAAGGCACGACTGTCACAGCCATTATTTTAGGCCCGGTTCTCGGCTCTACCTTGTCAGCTAACAACCCCTATCTTGGGATCGCATTCATCATGTGTTTGTATCTGTTGGCGGCGCTGTTTAATTACTACATCCCCAAAGTACCGATTGATCATCAAGTGGCGCAAAAAACACTGTGGTTTTTACTCAAGGATTTCTGGCATGCATTTGTCACTTTGTGGAAGGATCCACAAGGCCAAGTTTCACTGGCAGTGACCACTCTGTTTTGGGGCGCAGGGGCCACCTTGCAATTCGTAGTGTTGCGCTGGGCAGATGTCAGATTGGGATTTAGCCAGCAGGAAGCCACCTATTTAATTGCCATTTTAGCGGTGGGGATTGCCGTTGGCTCGGTATTGGCCTCTCGCTATGTACAGCTTGAAAATGCCGTGAAAGTCTTGCCTGCCGGCATTTATATGGGCATTTTGGTGATGTGCATGATTTTAATTCATAGTCCGGTGGTGGCTGCCTTGTTGTTGTTTGTCATAGGCGTGTTGTCGGGTTACTTTTTGGTGCCTCTTAATTCTTTACTGCAACACAGAGGACACCATCTGCTGGGGGCTGGCCACTCCATTGCCGTACAAAATTTTAACGAGAATATCGGCATTTTATTGCTGTTAGGTGCTTACACTTGGATGGTGGGTGCGCAGCTAGATATCAATACTATCGTGGCGATTTTTGGCGTATTTATTATTTTGAGCATGGCAGCAATTACTTGGCTGTACCGTATTCATCGCGCCGACCAGCGCCATAGCGTTTAAATCATGTGTCATTAGCAAACAACAAAGGGCGTC
>JAIXZQ010000006.1 GCA_027489475.1 Methylophilus sp. | reverse complement strand
TTTTCATACCCAGTCATGGCTGTAAAATCTTTTCTAACACGTGTAGAAAACGTGCATTTTCATTAAATAACCCTATGCTCACCCGCAGGTAGTCTGGCATTTGATAGTTGGCGACTGGCCTAACAATCACCCCTTGTTTTAGCAAGGCCTGATTGACTGCGGCGGCATTTGGTACTTTGAAGCTCACAAAATTGGCATACGACGGAATATAAGACAAGCCTAACCGGGTCAGCCCTTGCGTCATTTGCGCCATACCTGCCTGATTGGCCGCATAACTGCGGGCTACAAAATCATCATCTTGTAACGAGGCCACAGCAGCCACTTGAGCCAGACTATTGACATTAAACGGCTGACGCACGCGGTTCATCAAATCTGCCAGCGCCGCATGCATGAGGCCAAAGCCCACACGCAAGCCCGCCAAGCCATAGGCTTTTGAAAAAGTGCGCGAGATAATCAAGTTATCAAAATGCTGAAGCCAATCAATCGCCTCCGAGGTATGCTCCGCAGATAAATACTCATCATATGCTTCGTCCAGCACCACCAACACGTGCGCGGGCACTTGCTGTAAAAACGCCTTGAGGGCAGATTTGCTGAGTAATGTCCCGGTTGGGTTATTCGGGTTGGCCACAAAAATCAATTTGGTTTTGGGCGTGATGGCTGCCAAAAAACCATTTAAATCATGGCCAAAATCCACCGCAGGCACCACGACGCCGGTCGCGCCAACCGCTTGTGTCACCAATGGATAAACGGCAAACGCATGTTGCGAATAGATCGCTTCATCACCCGCAGTTAAAAATGCACGGGCGGCCAGTTCTAAAATGTCGTTAGAGCCATTACCAAATACAATCTGGTCAGGCTGCACAGCAAACTTTTCACTGACGGCAGCACGCAAACTAAAACTATTGCCATCCGGATAGCGGGCAATGTCGGCCAAGGCGGCTTCTAGTGCCTCATGCGCTTTAGGACTCATCCCCAGCGGGTTTTCCTTGGAGGCCAGTTTGCCAATTTCAGCTTCATCCAAACCAAACTCACGGGCGAGTTCACTGATAGGTTTACCGCCTTGATAAGGCGCGATGGCGCGAATATAGGCAGGGGCAAGCGAGGCGAGCGACAAATCAGACGTCATAGTATGGTCAAAAAACGATAAAAGTTGAATCAAATGATGGCGGTTGGATACGAACCGAGCACTTTAAGAAAAGTGGCGCGCTCAGACAACTCTTGCAAGGCGGCTTGCACCGCAGGCTGCTGTTGATGCCCTTCGATGTCAACAAAAAACACATAGTTCCACAGGTTTTGTTTAGACGGGCGGGATTCCAGCTTGGTCATACTGACGCCATGACGTGACAATGGCTCCAACAATTGCAACATCGCCCCCGGTTTGTTGTGGGCACTCATGACTAGAGAAGTTTTGTCTTGGCCAGAAGGGGCGACCGTGTGATTGCCAAGCACCAAAAAGCGCGTGGTATTTTTGGGATCATCTTCAATATTTTCGGCAAGCACATGCAAGTTAAACAGCTCTGCGGCGCGTTTGCTGGCAATCGCTGCGGCAAAGGTGCCTTGACTGGCCACCAGTTCATGAATCATTTGTGCTGCACGCGCATTACTGGTCACTGCTTCGCGCTCTGCGGCCGGGAGCACTTTGTTTAGCCATTCATGGCACTGCGAAAGTGATTGTGCATGCGAAAACACATGGGTGATTTGTTGCAGGTCTTGCTGAGCAGACAGTAAGCAATGGTGCACGGGCAAGGTCACCTCACCGACGACTTGTAATGGACTGGCGAGCAATAAATCCAGCGTAATGCCCACAGCGCCTTCAGTCGAGTTTTCCACCGGCACCACGCCATAATCCGCCTGACCCGCCTCAACGGTGCGAAACACTTCATCGATGCTGCTACAGACCACCGCTTGTCGGCCTTCACCAAACTGTTTGAGTGCCGCCTCTTCGCTATAAGTACCTAAAGGACCTAAAAAAGCAATCGACAACTCTTTTTCTAATGCACGGCAATTTGACATCACGGCGCGAAATAAATGACTGACCGCCTCGGCAGACAACGGCCCTGTGTTTTCTGCTTGCAAGCGTCTAATCACTTGCGCTTCGCGTTCAGGGCGGTAAATCACGCCGTCGTCTTTTAGATGTCCAATTTCGCGCGCCAACGCCGCACGCTGATTGACCAAAGTCAAAATCTGCGTGTCTATCGCATCAATTTTATCTCTAAATTGTTTTAATAAATCAGACATTTAAATTAATAAATTAAAGTTATTTATTGGTTTTTATTAGCAAAATCTTGCATAAAGTTTACCAAGGCCTGTACGCCTTCGATAGGCATGGCATTGTAAAGGCTGGCGCGCATGCCACCCACTGAGCGATGGCCTTTTAACTGTAACAAGCCGCGTGCCTCGGCAGCTTTTAAAAAGGCGTCATTCAGGGATTCGTCGCGTAATCTAAACGGAATATTCATGCGTGAACGATACGCGGGTTCAATCGGATTGTAATAAAAATCGGTTTGATCCAGATAGTCATACAACAATGTGGCTTTAGCGATATTCACCTGCTCTATGGCCGCCACACCGCCTTGCGCCAATAGCCACTCGAACACCAATCCAGCAATATAAATGCTGTAGGTTGGTGGCGTATTAATCATGCTTTGGTGTTCAGCCTGAGTTTTCCAATGAAACACAGCGGGCGTTAACGGTGATGCGCGCTCTAATAGGTCTTCGCGCACGATGACTAAACACAAGCCAGCTGGACCAATATTTTTTTGTGCCCCGCCATAAATGACGCCATAGCGTGAAACATCAATAGGGCGTGACAAGATATGCGACGACATATCGGCCACAATAGGCACACCATGGGTATCTGGTACGTCGACAAACTCGACACCGTTAATGGTCTCGTTGGTGCAATAATGCACATAGGCAGCATCTGGGTTTAATTGCCAGTCAGCAAACGCGGGCACATGGGTAAAGCCTGAGGATTCTGCATTAGCTGCCACCCGGATGTCACCGTATGCGCGTGCATCGTCTACACTGCGCTTACTCCAGGCACCTGTGACCACATAATCTGCCGCCTTGCCTTGCAAGAGGTTCAGCGGAATCATGGCATTTTCGGCAATCGCACCGCCTTGCAAAAACAGCACTTTATAGTTGGCAGGAATCGCTAACAACTGACGAAAATCGGCTTCGGTTTTTTCGAGGATGGCGGTAAATTCTTTGCCACGATGTGACATTTCCATCACGCTCATGCCGCTGCCATGCCAATCTAGCATCTCCGCCTGTGCGCGTTGCAACACCGCTTTGGGTAATACGGCTGGACCCGCAGAAAAATTATAAATCTGTGTCATGTGCGCTTCGCTTATGCTTCCTCAGGGTCGTCATCCGTTTCTACGATTTTTTCTAGGCCGGAGAGCTTTTCACCCTCACCCAGATTAATCAAGGTCACACCCTGTGCGGCACGACCCATATCACGAATTTCTTTGACACGGGTTCTAATCAACACCCCACCGGTGGTAATCAGCATGATTTCATCTTCGGCGGTCACCAACTTGGCGGCAATGGCCAAGCCATTACGCTCACTGATCGCAATCGCTTTTACGCCTTGTGTACCGCGGCCAGAATGGCGGAACTCAGACAACACGGTGCGTTTACCATAGCCGTTCTCGGTGGCGACCAATACCGATTGTTGTTCATTTTCTGCGATTAGTAACGAGAGTACTTGCTGCTTGGCTGCCAGCTTCATGCCGCGCACACCGCGGGTAGCGCGTCCCATGGGTCGCACATCGCCTTCAGTAAACCAGACCGCTTTACCGCCATTGGAGACCAGCACAATGTCATTTTGACCATTGGTGACTTCTGCGCCAATCAAATAATCACCATCATCTAAATTAATCGCGATAATGCCTGACTTACGTGGGTTGGCAAACTCATTGAGCGCGGTTTTCTTCACTGTGCCCATGGCCGTGGCCATAAACACAAAATGCTGCTCGTCAAACTCTTTCACGGGCAGGATGGCATTGATTTTCTCGCCTTCTTCTAGCGGGAACAAGTTCACAATCGGCTTGCCACGGCTCACGCGACTGCCCTGCGGCACTTCATAGACTTTGAGCCAATAGACACGACCGCGGCTACTGAAACACAAAATGTAGTCATGCGTGTTAGCCACAAACATCTTATCGATAAAGTCATCTTCTTTGGTTGCAGCCGCTTGTTTGCCGCGGCCACCGCGTTTTTGCGCGCGGTATTCATCCAGCGGTTGCGACTTCACATAGCCAGAATGCGACAAGGTCACGACGACATCTTGTGGCGTAATCAGGTCTTCAAGCGACAAGTCTTGCGTGTTTTGTTCGATTTCTGAGCGACGCTTGTCACCAAACTGTTTTTGAATCTCGTTAAGTTCATCGACAATAATGGCCGTGACACGCTCTGGCTTCGCCAAAATATCCAGCAAGTCCGCAATTAAATCCATGACTTCTTTGTATTCTGTAACAATTTTGTCTTGTTCCAAACCAGTCAGACGTTGCAAGCGCATTTGCAAAATCTCTTGCGCCTGTACGTCAGACAGCTTGTAGCCTTGCGGGGTCATGCCAAAATCTACTGAGAGCCCCTCCGGACGCGAAGCCTCCATGGCTGCCCGCTTGAGCATTTCTTCAACCACTGGCGAATGCCAGCTGCGCGCCATCAATTCTTTTTTCGCTTCTGGTGGCGTCGGGGCGGCCTTGATGATGGCAATCATCTCATCCACATTGGCCAAAGCAACGGCCAGACCTTCTAACACATGGCCGCGGTCACGCGCTTTGCGCAGCTCAAACACAGTTCGGCGGGTCACCACCTCGCGACGATGGCGCAAGAAGGCTTCTAACATCTGCTTGAGGTTGAGTAAGCGTGGCTGGCCGTCCATCAAGGCCACCATATTCATCCCAAACGTATCTTGCAGCTGGGTTTGCTTATAGAGATTATTAAGAATTACCTCAGGCACTTCACCGCGCTTGAGCTCTATCACTACCCGCATGCCAGACTTGTCTGATTCATCACGCAAATCAGAAATGCCCTCGATTTTTTTCTCGTTGACCAGCTCGGCAATTTTTTCAATCAGGGATTTTTTGTTGACCTGATAAGGCAGCTCGTCGATGATGATGGACTGGCGCCCCCCTTTATCGAGGTCTTCAAAGTGGGTACGCCCGCGCATAACCACGCGTCCACGGCCTGTGCGATAGCCCTCTTTCACGCCCGCGGTGCCATAGATAATACCGGCGGTTGGAAAATCTGGCGCTGGAATCAGCTCAATCAATTCGTCAACGCTGATGTCTGGGTTCTTAAGCACCGCAAAACAGGCGTTCAATACTTCATTGAGGTTATGTGGCGGAATATTGGTCGCCATTCCCACCGCAATGCCTGAGCTGCCGTTAATCAGCAGATTAGGAATCCGGGTCGGCATAATCAACGGCTCTTGCTCACTGCCGTCATAGTTGGGGCCAAAGTCCACGGTGTCTTTTTCGATGTCAGCCAGCAATTCATGGGCAATTTTAGACATGCGGATTTCGGTATACCGCATGGCCGCCGCGTTATCGCCGTCCACCGAACCAAAGTTTCCCTGACCATCTACCAGCATATAGCGTAATGAAAAATCCTGTGCCATACGCACGATAGTGTCATACACCGCGGTATCGCCATGCGGGTGATATTTACCGATCACGTCACCGACAATACGTGCAGATTTTTTATAGGGCTTATTATAGTCGTTGGACAACTCATGCATCGCAAACAACACGCGTCTGTGCACGGGTTTAAGGCCATCACGCACGTCTGGCAATGCACGACCTACAATAACGCTCATGGCGTAATCGAGGTAACTGCGGCGCATTTCGTCTTCTAAACTAATGGGGAGCGTTTCTTTGGCAAACTGATCGGGAGACTGACTCATTCTAGACCCAAATTATCGTTAAAAATTATCTAATAATTTTAGCATATTCACGGCCATCCCGCAGATAAAATCAGCATGGCAATGGCTTAACCACGGCCTTAGTATGACCGTCTACCAGCCAATAAAAAAGGCAGCCTACAGGCTGCCTTGATGCGATTGCGCGGAATCACGGACTTGTTACTCAAGAAGCCCTAAACTGGCTGCGACAACAGCGCTAAATCGGCTTTTAAATCCTCGACATGCTCTAGGCCTACCGCAATACGTACCAGGTTATCCCGTATGCCAGCAGCCGCTCTGGCCTCTGGCGTCACCCGGCTATGGGTGGTGGTGGCTGGGTGCGTAATGGTGGATTTGGCATCGCCCAAATTGGCCGTAATTGAAATCAACTTGGTGGCATCAATCAATGCCCAAGCGGCTTCTTGCGCAGCTTGCCCGGCACGTGGCTTGACTTCAAAGCTAACGATACCACCGCCGAGCCGTTGCTGCGATTGCGCGAGCGCATATTGCGGATGCGATGGCAAACCGGGATAGTACACGCGTGTGACGCCCGGTTGCTGCTCCAGCCATTGCGCAAGGGCGAAGGCGCGTGCAGCATGGGCCTCCATACGCACTTGCAGGGTTTCTAGCCCTTTGACAAATACCCACGCATTAAAGGCACTCATGGTCACGCCTGCGGTACGCAAAAAGCCATAAACCGGCTCCATATGCGCCTTGCTGCCCAACACCGCCCCGCCGAGCACCCGACCCTGACCATCAATATATTTGGTTGCAGAATGGATAATCAGGTCAGCCCCCAGTAACAAGGGACGTTGCAGCGCGGGTGTACAAAAGCAATTGTCGATGACCAACAATGCACCGCCAGCGTGGGCGATTTCTGCCAAGGCGCGAATATCACCGACTTCAGTCAAAGGGTTGGAAGGCGTTTCGGCAAAAAGCAATTTGGTATTTGGCTGCATGGCGCCACGCCCGGCTTCAAGGTCGGTCAAAGAGACCAGTGTGACCTCCAAACCCCAGCGCTTGAGTATATTGGTGAACAACTGCACGGTGGTGCCAAAGATGCTACGTGAGGCCACAATATGGTC
>JAIXZQ010000208.1 GCA_027489475.1 Methylophilus sp. | reverse complement strand
GGCAAACAAAAGAAACCTGATGTCCTGGGCGTGCCTGATATTTTGCTGATGGTCTCAGAAGAAATTGCCGTGGTGGATAATTTGTCTGGCAAACTCTATTTCATCGTCTATGCCGACCCCGCGCAAGTAGACGGCTACGATCAGGCCTGTGCCCGTATGCATCGCTTGTTAGAAAAACTGCGGACACCGGTGGAGATTCCTGCCTCACGCCCAACGACGCCAACTGAAGCGCGTTCAGAGTTTGGCGAAGAAGCCTTTAAAGCAGCGGTCAAACAAGCGCAAAATTATATCCTTGAGGGCGACATCATGCAGGTGGTACTCAGCCAACGCATGTCGCAAGACTTTGATGCCCCGCCCCTGAGTTTGTACCGCGCTTTACGCAGTTTGAACCCCTCACCGTATATGTTTTATTACGACATGGATGATCACCATGTGGTGGGCGCTTCTCCTGAGATTTTGGTACGGCTGGAAGATACCACCGTCACCTCGCGGCCGATTGCCGGCACCCGACCACGCGGCAAACACCGCGAGCATGACTTGGCGCTGGAAGCCGAGTTGTTGGCCGACCCGAAAGAACGCGCAGAGCATGTGCAACTGATGGATTTGGGACGCAATGACGTCGGCAGAGTGGCTTTGACGGGCACGGTCAAAGTGACCGACCAGATGACCATAGAGCGCTATTCGCACGTCATGCATATCGTCAGCAATGTCGAAGGTCAGCTCAAACCCGGCCTAGATGCCATTGATGTGCTCAAAGCCACCTTCCCAGCAGGCACGGTGTCTGGCGCGCCCAAAGTACGCGCCATGGAGATTATCGAGGCACTAGAACCCTCCAAACGTGGCATTTATGCCGGCGCTGTCGGCTACTTAGGGTTTAATGGTGACATGGATGTGGCGATTGCCATCCGCACTGCCGTGATTAAAGATCACAAGCTGTATGTGCAAGCCGGCGCTGGCATTGTGGCCGACTCAGTGCCGCAGAGCGAGTGGGAAGAAACGCAAAACAAGGCCAAGGCCGTGATTCGTGCAGCCGCGCTGGTGCAAGCGGGGTTGGACAATCAAACAAATACTGAAAAAGGCGCCTGATATGTTGCTGATGATTGATAACTACGACTCCTTTACCTATAACCTGGTGCAGTATTTTGGCGAGTTGGGCCAAGACGTGCAGGTGCATCGCAATGACGAAATCACGCTGGAACAGATTGCCGCCATGCAGCCAGAAAAAATTGTTATTTCGCCCGGTCCATGCACGCCCAATGAAGCCGGCATTTCAGTCCCGTTGATTCATGCGTTTGCCGGCAAGATTCCGCTGCTGGGGGTGTGTCTTGGCCACCAGAGCATTGGTCAGGCCTTTGGTGGACGCATCATCAAAGCAAAAACCTTGATGCATGGCAAAACTTCGCTGATACACCATACCAACAGTGGCGTGTTTCGCAACCTGCCCAATCCCTACACCGCGACACGCTATCACTCGCTGGGGATTGAGCGCGCCAGCTTGCCGGACTGCTTGGAGATTACAGCTTGGACAGAGGATGGTGAAATCATGGGCGTGCGGCACAAAACGCTGGCCGTCGAGGGTGTGCAGTTTCATCCAGAATCCATTTTGACTGAATATGGTCACGAGTTGCTGGATAATTTTTTGAAAGGGTATTGATGAACATTACCCCCAAACTGGCTTTACAACGGCTGATAGACCACGGCGATTTTACCCAGCCAGAGATGCTGGAAATCATGCGCCAAATCATGAGCGGTGAATTTACCAGCAATCAGATTGCAGGGTTTTTGACCGCGCTCAGAGTCAAGGGTGAAACCGTGACCGAAATCGCCGCAGCGGCGCAGGTGATGCGCGAGTTGTCTAACAAGGTGCAGGTGCATGACCGTCAGTATTTAATCGATACCTGCGGCACCGGGGGTGCCGCTAACAAGGTATTTAATGTCTCTACCGCTGCCGCATTTGTTGCGGCGGGTGCGGGTGCGCGGATAGCCAAACATGGCGGCCGTGCCGCCTCTTCTAAAAGTGGCTCTGCCGATGTGCTAGAAGCCCTAGGGGTGAATCTCGCCCTGACGGCCGATCAGGTGGCGAAATGCGTCAATCAAGCGGGTATCGGTTTTATGTTTGCCCCTAATCACCATGCCGCCATGAAATATGCTGCGCCTGTGCGACGTGAGCTGGGGGTACGCACCCTGTTCAACCTGCTGGGCCCGCTCACCAACCCGGCCGGCGCCAGTCGACAGATTATGGGCGTGTTTCACCGCGACTTGGTGCCCCTGCTGGCTGAAACTTTGCAGCGGTTGGGCAGTGAGCATGTCATGGTAGTGCATAGCGCCGACGAGATGGACGAGATTTCCTTCTCTGCTGAGACCTATGTTGCCGAACTCAAAGATGGCCATATCAGCGAATATACCCTGCACCCGTCACAGTTTGGCATGGCCTTACATGATCTCAACAGCATCCGCGTGGAGCATGCACAACAGTCGGCCGACTTGCTATTACAGGTGTTGAGCGGTGAACATGGCCCGGCGCGCGATATCGTATTGCTCAATGCCGGTGCGGCGATTTATGTGTCTGGCCTAGCCCATGACTTGGCCGACGGATTGGTGCGGGCTGCCAACGCCAT
>JAIXZQ010000170.1 GCA_027489475.1 Methylophilus sp. | reverse complement strand
CTTGCAGAACTTCTAAAGCGATGGTGCCTTGACCGGCAATGACTTCTGGGTCGTCATACGGATGTACAAAGGTCAGCCCTTGTTGCTGCTCTATGCTGAGCGCATGGGCATAAGCATCTGAATAACTGTCGCCATGTAATACGACCTCGGCGCCGCGGGAGCGCACGGCATTGATTTTAATCGCAGGCGTGGTGGTCGGCATCACGATGACTGCACGACAGCCAAGCTTTTGTGCGCTCAAAGCGACGCCCTGCGCATGGTTGCCTGCACTGGCGCATATCACGCCGCGTGCCAAGGCCTCGGGCGACAAATGCGCCATCTTGTTATAAGCACCACGTAATTTAAACGAAAATACCGGCTGCATGTCTTCACGCTTGATCAGCACCTGATTTTGGCAGCGGGCAGATAAGTTCGGCATGCTCTCGAGTGGCGTATGTCTGGCCACGGCATAGACGTGCGAGTGTTCGATTTTTTCGCGGTAATCGAGAGTCATGGCAGGCGTGAGATTTTTAATCCGCAGGGTTGCAGTGTATGATAGAGAATTATTTGTATTATAAAGAATTAATCAAGGATTGAAGCAGATGGCGATGGATAAAGCACAACAAGATGCACTCAAACTCGAAGTAGCAAAAGCCGCAGTAACCTATGTCAAAGACGGTATTATCGGCGTGGGCACCGGTTCAACCGCCAACTTTTTTATCGACGAATTGGCCAAGGTAAAACACAAAATTACAGGTGCCGTAGCCAGTTCTGAAGCCACCGCGCAACGCTTGCGTAACCATGGCATTGAAGTATTTGATCTAAACAGCGTCGACAGCTTGGATATCTACGTGGATGGTGCTGACGAAATCACTGAACATATGCACATGCTCAAAGGCGGTGGCGGCGCATTGACCCGCGAAAAAATCGTTGCTGCCGTAGCTAAATCCTTTATCTGTATTTGTGATGAAAGCAAATATGTGCCGGTATTGGGCAAGTTTCCATTGCCGGTAGAAGTGTTACCAATGGCGCGTAGTCATGTGGCGCGCGAGCTGGTGAAGCTGGGCGGCCAGCCCAAGCTGCGTGACTTTACCACCGACAACGGCAACCTGATTCTGGATGTGCATGGCTTGACCATCAGCGACCCAATTGCGCTAGAAAATAAAATCAATCAGATTGTTGGCGTGGTGACGAACGGCTTGTTTGCTGCCCGAGCAGCCAATGTATTATTACTGGCCACCGCTAACGGCGTTAAAACCATCACTAAATAAGTGACGATTTCATCACGAACTTGTCACAATGGTTTGATAGTCTCATCCGGCATTATTATTAGGAAAATTTGCCATGCAATTTGAACATACCTCTAAGCAGTACGATGTAGAACTGGAATCCGTGCGCGCTAAAGTGCTGGAGATGGGGGGCTTGGTCGAACAGCAAATCGTCAACGCGTTAGAAGCGCTGACCAGTGCCGATGTTAATTTGGCGAAAGATGTCATGGAGCGCGACACCCGCGTCAATGCACTGGAAGTGCAAGTGGATGAAGATTGCAGCCATATCATTGCCCGCCGTCAGCCGGCTGCCCGCGACCTGCGGATGATTATGATGATGGTGAAAACCATCACGGATTTAGAGCGTATTGGCGACGAAGCCACCAAAATTGCCCGCACCGCACAGCGCATCTACGAACAAGACCGCATGTACAAGCCGCGCTTTAACGAAATTAAAACCATGGTTGGCATTGTGCGCGAGATGCTGCGTACCTCACTGGATTCCTTTGCACGCCTAGATGTGAGCCAAATTGTAGAAGTGGCTAAACAAGATGAGCAAGTGGATGAGCAGTTTCGCGCCGCCATGCGTCAATTGATTACCTTTATGCTCGAAGACCCGCGCACCATTTCGATGTCGCTCGAAGTGTTGTTTGTGGCCAAAGCCGTTGAGCGTATTGGTGACCACGCCAAAAACATCTCAGAATATGTGGTGTATATGGTCAAAGGCAAAGATGTACGCCATACCAGCCTTGAAGATATCGAACGCGAAACACAATCTTAATCGCCTACGGTGAGATACTAAAAAAGCACTCCAAGGAGTGCTTTTTTATACGTCTCGCTGGCGTGCTAGCTACGGTTTATGCGCTCGGTGGCACATAGCCACTGGCCACATCGGCACCTTCACCAAAAAAGTATTTCTCGGTTTGTTCAGACAAATACTTACGTGCACTGGGGTCGGCCAGACTCAGTCGGTTTTCATTCACCAACATCGTTTGCTGTTTCAGCCAGCCCGCCCAGGCCTCTTTAGACACATGCATATAAATCTTTTTACCCAACTCACCGGGATAGGGTGGAAAATCCATGCCCTCGAGTTCTTTGCCCAGTTTCACACATTGCACCATTCTTGCCATGTTCGTTCCTCAACACACTGCTAAAAGCGTTATGATAGCGCATGTTAAATCCCCTGTCGTAGATTAGAGAGCCCGCATGCAAAACAACTCACCGACCAGCCATCAAGAAAGTCCCTTTAAAGGCAAAACTGGCCTGCGTAGGCTCATCAATGCCTTTGGCTATTCTATGGATGGCTT
>JAIXZQ010000029.1 GCA_027489475.1 Methylophilus sp. | reverse complement strand
CCCATCGCCGCCGTGGCCACGGCGGTGTGATCTTTATTGATTTGCGCGACCGTGAAGGCTTGGCGCAAATCGTTATCGACCCAGATACGCAGGCCGCCTTTGCCATTGCCGAAACCGTGCGCAGTGAGTTTGTACTAAAAGTAGTGTGTAAGGTACGTGCCCGTCCAGAAGGCACGGTTAACCCAAACCTGCCTACCGGCGAAGTGGAGATGCTGGCCAGTGAGATTGAGGTGCTCAACCCGTCTCTGACGCCGCCGTTTATGTTGGACGATGACCATCTGACAGAAACCGTGCGTTTGCAGCATAGATACATTGATTTGCGTCGCCCGGCCATGCAAAAGAACTTGATGCTGCGTTACAAAGTGGCCAAAACCTTGCGCGATTATTTGGACGAACACGGTTTTATCGAGGTAGAAACGCCGATGTTGACACGCTCCACCCCAGAGGGTGCGCGTGATTATCTGGTGCCTTCACGCGTGCATCATGGTCAGTTTTTTGCCCTGCCGCAATCACCACAACTGTTCAAGCAGTTGTTAATGGTGTCCGGCTTTGACCGTTATTTCCAGATTACCAAATGTTTCCGCGACGAAGATTTGCGTGCCGATCGTCAGCCTGAATTTACCCAGGTGGATATCGAAACCTCATTCCTCGAAGAAAACGACATCATGGACATCGTTGAAGAAATGATTCGTCGCATGATGAAGCAAGTTCAAAATATCGACTTGCCCGCGCAGTTTCCACGCATGCCGTTCTCTGAGGCCATGAACAAATATGGTTCAGACAAACCCGACATGCGCGTGACCCTTGAAATCACGGAATTAACCGATGTGATGAAAGACGTTGATTTTAAAGTGTTTGCTGGGGCGGCCAATATGGCTGGCGGTCGTGTCGCGGCATTGCGCGTACCAAATGGTGCAGCGATTAGCCGTTCAGAAATCGATGCCTACACTGAGTTTGTAAAAATTTATGGCGCCAAAGGCTTAGCTTATATCAAAGTCAATGATGTCAGCAAACTGAATGAAGAAGGCTTGCAAAGCCCGATTGTGAAAAACATTCATGTCAACGCCTTACAGGCCATCATGACCCGAACCGCAGCACAAAACGGCGACATTATTTTCTTTGGTGCCGATAAGGCCAAAGTGGTGAACGAAGCCTTGGGCGCACTGCGCGTTAAAGTCGGACACGAAAAAGGCCATGTCGATGGCCGCGCTTGGGCACCGCTGTGGGTAGTGGATTTCCCGATGTTTGAATATGATGAAGAGGCAGATCGTTGGGTCGCGCTGCACCATCCGTTCACCAGCCCGAAAGAGGGCCATGAAGACTTGCTGGTCAGCAACCCTGGTGCATGCCTGTCTAAGGCGTATGACATGGTATTAAACGGCTGGGAAGTCGGCGGCGGCTCCGTGCGTATCCACAAACAAGACGTGCAATCTAAAGTGTTTGATGCCTTGAAGATTAGCAAAGAAGAAGCCCAAGAAAAATTTGGCTTCTTGCTTGAGGCCTTGCAATATGGCGCGCCTCCACATGGCGGCTTGGCGTTTGGGTTGGACCGCTTGGTTACCTTGATGGCGGGCGCAGAATCCATCCGTGATGTGATTGCCTTCCCCAAAACGCAGCGCGCGCAGTGTTTGATGACCAATGCGCCTAACGAGGTCGATGAGAAACAACTACGCGAGTTGCATATTCGCGTGCGACAGCAAAACACGGCTGGGTAAGCCAGCCATATCAGCCTGTCCTACATATGCGTGGACAGGATGCGGTGCAACCGCTTAAATAAGCGTGTTATCCGCATGGGTGATGCGCTTTTTTGTTGGAGAATAGGCTGATGGATTGGAAGACAACGATACGCACGGTGCCGGACTATCCGCAGCCGGGGATCCAGTTTCGCGACATCACGCCGTTGTTGCAACATGCACAGCACTTTAATGCCATGGTGGACGCTCTTGCAGCACATTATGTCCACATGCCCTTAGACAAAATCGTGGCGGTTGAGGCACGTGGGTTTATTATTGGCGCAGCATTGGCCAGTAAACTACGACTCGGTCTGGCGTTGGCGCGTAAACCCGGTAAGCTACCCGCCGCGCATCTGAGTGAACACTATCACTTAGAATACGGTGACGATCAGTTGCAGATTCATACCGACGCGATTAGCGCAGGTGAGCGCATTTTGTTGGTGGACGATTTGGTGGCCACAGGCGGCACTGCACGGGCGGCTGTGCGACTGATACAGCGTTTAGGTGGGCAGGTCGCGCATGCGGCATGCGTAATCGCCTTGCCTGACCTTGGTGGCATGCAACAATTACAACAACAGGGTATCCAAGTGTTTGCATTGTGTGCGTTTGATGGCCATTAAGGGTAGGTCATCATGGGGTGCATGCAGAAGGCTGACTGTAGCCCCAACTTGCTGAAGCGCTTCACGTTGACCACAGTTGTGGATCACACTGTCATTACATTATTAAATGTTGGCCGCCGACTTAGGCCATGAATTGGATAAAAGCCCTATGCCCCTGACTGGAATTGACCATGTAAACTTTCGCACCGACCGCGAAACCATGCATGCATTGCGTGATTTTTATTGCAATGTGTTGGGCATGACGGTGGGTCAGCGGGTGGCCAGCACCACCTACGGCTTTTGGTTATATATCGGTCAACAGGCGGTTGTGCATTTGGCTGAGTACAAAACCGCCACCCCGCCACAACTGCATGTGCATGGTACCTACGATCATGTGTCATTTAATTGCAACGATATGCCAGCCATGGAGTCACACCTACAGGCGCTTGGCGTCAGCTACACTACGCGCATTTTGGCCAACGGCATTCGACAGATCAATCTGCGCGATCCGGCAGGCAACGGGGTTGAGCTGAATTTTACAGAATATGCTGACCCCAGCTATGTGATGCGGCCATCTGGGGACCCTGGTTTGGCTTAAGTCGAGGTGGGATGCAGGGGTGTGTGATGCGCATCACATATTCTGTTTGACCAGTTAGGTCAAAATGCGCCACTGATTAAAAAAAGCAATGATTCAATAGAGATTAACATTGGGGATGAAAATGAACAAAACATGGATGCTGTTGGTGGGACTAATGGTTTTCAGTATGGTTGGCACTGTACAGGCAGAAGCTGACCCTAAACTGTGGCCTGTGGTTAAAGAAGCGTTTTTTCCTAAACGTGAGATTCAAGAAGTCGATTTTCTCAAAATTGAAGCGCCGCGTCGTGCAGAAAGCGGTGCGCAGGTGCCAGTCACCTTCATCTATGACAAGGCCGCCGCGCAAGGGGTGGCGTTGAAAAAGCTATATGTGATTGTCGATGCCAACCCGATTCAACTGGCCTCGACCTATCATCTGACTGACCGCTTAAATGGCTTTCAAATGTCTACCCGTATTCGTCAAGAAACAGATTCTTTTGTGCGGTTGATAGGCGAAACTGCGGATGGCAAGTTGTACATGGGCAAACGTGAGATTCGCGCAGCCGGTGGCTGTGGCGGCACAGTAGACAACAACGAAGCCGAAGTGCGTGCCGCTGCGGGTAAAATCAAGATGAATGTGGATGCGCCTAAAATCGGCGAGCTGGCCACAGCAACGTTTAACATTCGTCACGTCATGCGCACGGGCTTGCAACGTGACTTGGTATCACAAGGCTATGTGCCAGCGTTTTATATCAACAAAATACTGTTTAACTACAACGGCAAAGAGTTGATGACGGTCGATGTGGGCGTGGGCACCAGTGAAGACCCATACATGAAATTTAGTTTTATTCCCGATGCGCCGGGCAAGCTTGAGGCTACGGCTACCGATAACGAAGGCAAAACCTTTGCCCAACACATTGATGTGAACAGCTAACGGTAGGGTCACCAACCAATGCAAACAGGCCTCTGATGAGGCCTGTTTGTTTTTGTAGGGTGTATTTGAGCGCTACGCCATAATGTTAAAATAAAGCCACTGTAATCCGCCGATTGTGCAAGGAGCCCTGCAATGAAAAGCTTTCGAAAAGAACTCTGGTTTAATATCCCCGCCCGTATGGATTTTAAAAATATCACCCAAGAGGTGGTCGCCTGTGTGCGTGAGAGCGGCGTGAAAGAAGGGCTGGTATTGGTCAATGCCATGCATATCTCGGCCAGTGTGTTTATCAATGATGATGAGCGCGGCCTGCATCATGATTACAAAGTTTGGCTAGAAAAACTGGCACCGCATGAGCCTGTCAGTGGCTATCGGCATAACGATACCGGTGAAGATAACGCCGATGCCCATATCAAACGGCAAGTGATGGGCCGTGAGGTGGTGGTGGCTATCACCGAAGGTAAGCTTGATTTTGGTCCCTGGGAACAGATTTTTTATGGGGAATTTGACGGCAGACGCAACAAGCGCGTGCTGGTAAAAATTATAGGCGAATAAGCCTTTTCCGCTCATTACCACTGCGGGCAGCTTTTCAGGTATTGGCGCTGCCAACATGTAAAGCGCGCGCACCAAGTGTGCGCGTTCCCAGCGCATTTGCCCCTCCGTCAGCCAAGGCAGGCTCTAGGCATGCATCAGCATGCGTCGTCCACTTCAGCTGAGCAAGCCATCACAGCTTAACTATGAATATAGCTCTCAAGCTGTTTAATCAATGCTTGCTGTATCTGTATGGTTTCTTTCAGCACATCGCCAATCGACAACATGCCTAACAGTTT
>JAIXZQ010000073.1 GCA_027489475.1 Methylophilus sp. | reverse complement strand
TGAGTGTAGTAAGCGTTAACAATACGAACTTCAGATTATGTGAATTTAGTTCAAGCTATGTGAAAAAAGCCCATCGCTGAGGATGGGCTGTTAATCAATGCAAGTATAAAACGTATGCACTAATCGTCTATGCCTAACTCTTGAATTTTGCGCGTGAGGGTATTACGCCCCATGCCTAATTGTGTGGCTGCTTCAATCCTGCGGCCATCCGTGTGCGTCAGTGCACGGGTGATTAAAATGCGTTCAAATTCTTTGGTTTTGGCATCAAGGATATTAGTCTCGCCGCGGTTAAGTGCATCGGTGACTTCTTGGGCCAGGGCTTCTTGCCAAGAGCCGCTGGAAGATTGGCGGCTGGCGTCTTCTTTAAGTTCTGGTGGCAAGTCATTGACGTCTACATTTTGACCTGGCGCCATCACGGTGAGCCAATGGCAGACGTTTTCAAGCTGGCGCACATTGCCGCTCCAATTGACTGACATCAGATATTTCAATGCAGCAGGAGAAAGTTGTTTGGGCTCAACGCCAAGTTGCTGGGCACTGTGGGCTAAAAAGTGCTTGGTGAGCAGCGGAATATCTTCTCTACGCTCACGCAAAGGCGGCAAGCGCAGACGAATGACGTTGAGGCGGTGAAACAAGTCTTCTCTAAACAAGCCTTGTTTCACCCGTTCTTCAAGGTCTTGGTGCGTGGCAGCAATCACGCGCACATTGACTTTAATCGGCTGGTGACCGCCCACCCGATAAAACTGACCGTCAGACAACACACGTAACAAGCGGGTTTGCAAGTCAGCCGGCATATCGCCAATCTCATCTAAAAATAAAGTGCCGTTGTCGGCCTGCTCAAAGCGTCCACGACGCGCTGCGGCAGCACCGGTAAACGCGCCGCGCTCATGCCCAAACAGCTCAGACTCGAGCAAGTCTTTAGGAATAGCGGCGGTGTTAATGGCAATAAACGGTTTGTCACCTCTTGGGCTGTGTCTGTGCAACGCGCTGGCAACCAGCTCTTTACCGCTGCCCGACTCACCGTTTATCAGTACCGTGGAGTGCGAGCGGCTTAAACGGCCTATGGCTCTAAACACCTCTTGCATCGCCGGAGCTTGACCAATAATTTCAGGAGATGGGCCGGTGTCTTCGACGGCCTCTACGGCCTGACGCATGCTTTCTTCGACCGCTCGTTTGATAATCTCTATGGCTTGGTCTACATCAAATGGCTTGGCCAAATATTCAAATGCACCCCCCTGAAACGCCGCTACGGCACTTTCAAGGTCAGAATAGGCGGTCATGATAATGACTGGAATTTCTGGATAGCGTTGTTTGACTTCAGACAGAAAATCCAAGCCAGAGCCGTTAGGCATGCGAATATCACTGACAATGACTTGTGGCTGGTCACGATTAAGCGCTGTGAGCGCCTCGGCAGGCGAGGCAAAGGTTTTAAAGTCATAATCCGTACGGGCAAGGGCTTTTTCAAACACCCAGCGGATAGATTTGTCGTCGTCTAGTATCCAGATTGGCTTCATGTGATTCGCTCGTTTGTTATTGTCCTGAGGATTTCAATTGTGTGCTCTCAATAGGCAGCAAGATATGAAAGATGGTTTTGCCCGGCTGTGATTCGCAATCAATCATGCCGTGATGCTGGGTGATAAAGGTTTGTGCCAACGCCAAGCCAAGGCCGGTACCGCCCTCATGGCCAGAGACCAGAGGGTAAAAAATACGGTCGCGGATGCCAGCCGGGATGCCAGGGCCGTTGTCAATAATCTCAAGATGAATGCCCACCCGATAGCGTTTACGTGCCAATGTGATTTGCCGCTCAGCGCGGGTTTTAAAGGTGATGCTGGCCTGCTTTGTCTGGTGTTGCTGCATGGCCTGCGCGGCATTTCGGGCAATATTGAGCACTGCCTGTATCAGTTTTTCGCGGTCACCAATCAGCTCTGGCAAACTGGTGTCATAGTCGCGAATCACCCGGATATGGTTAGGCGATTCTGCCAACAATAAACTACGCACCCGCTCAAGCACTTCATGGATGTTGGTCGGTTCATACTTCGGTACACGGTGCGGTGCCAGCAATCTATCCATCAAGCTGTGCAGGCGGTCAGCCTCTTTAATAATGACTTGCGTATATTCTTTGAGGCTAGGTTGTGGCAACTCAAACTCTAACAATTGCGCCGCGCCACGCAGTCCGCCAAGCGGGTTACGAATCTCATGCGCCAGATTGCGCAACAGCTCGGTATTAGCTTGCTGTTGAATCAACATGCGCTCTTCGCGCGCGATACGCAGTTGCTGATCCATTTGCACAAACTCCAAAATCAGCATGTCTTCTGCTGTTTGGTTAAAGCTGGAAGTAATCGGGGTCACCGTACAGGTGACTGCGGTGTTTTGCCCGCGTTGGGTGGTGAGCCAAAACTCATGCTCACGATATGGACTTTGTGTTTGTACGGCATTGCTCACTGCCAGTTGCAGGATTTCGCAATTGACGAATACCTCGTGTATATGAAGGCCTTGAATCTGGTTGGCACTAAAGGCAAACAAGATTTCAGCACTGGAGTTGGCATAGGTGACTTCACATTGCTGATTGAGCAGAATCACTGCTGTCGCAATATGTTCTAAACCGTTAAATCCACTGGGAGACTGTTGCACCATATCCTAATCAAGCGTTCAAAAAACAATTACCCCCTGTTTAAAAGCAAAAGCCAAGCCAATTATTGGCAATGTGCATCAGAGGATGAAATATAAGCCCAATTTGGTGCGGTTAGAGGTTGAGTTCTTTGTTAAGCAGTTGAATATTACGTTCGTGCGCCTGAATTTCTGCCTCGATTAAACGGAGCTTTTCATCATATTTGGCCACATTTCTAAAGGTCTTACCGTTGGCACCTTTGTAGACTTCTGGCGTATTTTGCGCTTCTTCATAGAGTTGCTTGGCGTTCTCAAGTGCTTGTTTTTCTTGAGAAAGTTCACTCATCAATAGGTCACGGCGCTTTTGATCGCGCTGTAATTGTGTCTGGCTATCTACTTTAGGAAAGTTAGCAGGAGAGAGCGTCTTTGCCGTCGCCTTTTTTTCTGTGGGTGCGGCAGGCGTATCAGCGGACTTTGGGCCGCTAATGATCAGTTCAGCCTTTTTATGTTGCTCAGGTTTGATATTGGTGTAAGTGGTCACGCCATTGCTGTCGGTATATTTATAAATATCCGCAAAGCTCGT
>JAIXZQ010000180.1 GCA_027489475.1 Methylophilus sp. | reverse complement strand
TACAGGGGGTGGCTGGCGTACGCTTTGCCGTATGGGCACCCAATGCTAGCCGTGTGAGTGTGGTGGGCAGTTTTAACCAGTGGGATGGCCGGGTGCATGCCATGCGGGTGTTAGGTAACAGCGGGGTTTGGGAGCTGTTTATTCCACACCTGACTGAACAGGATTTATACAAATTTGAAATTCGCAACCGCGAATATGGCCATGTCATGCTTAAGGCCGACCCCTATGGCAAGGCATTTGAGGCGCGTCCTGGCACCGCTAACCGGATTTGTGACAGTAACTATGTCTGGCAAGACCAGGCATGGCAACAACAGCGTGCACAACATGACTGGCTACATGCGCCCTTTAACTGTTATGAAATTCACCTTGGCAGTTGGCAGCGCGATGCGCAAGGGCATTTTATCGGCTATCGCGCGATGGCAGATGCGCTGATTCCACACATTACCGCGATGGGCTACACGCATATTGAACTGTTGCCAATTGCCGAGCATCCGCTCAACGAATCTTGGGGCTATCAGGTCACCGGCTATTTTGCGCCCACCCAGCGCTTTGGCAGCCCGGATGATTTGAAATATCTGATTGACCGCTGTCATGCCGCACATATCGGTGTGATACTCGATTGGGTGCCGGGTCATTTTCGAAAAGATGATTGGGCATTGGCACGCTTTGATGGCACAGCGTTGTACGAACACGCTGACCCCCGCCTTGGCGAACATATGGATTGGGGCACCTACATTTTCAATTATGGCCGTAACGAGGTACAGAGTTTTTTGCTGAGCAACGCGTATTACTGGCTGCAAGAGTTTCATATTGATGGCTTACGCGTGGATGCGGTGGCCTCTATGCTATATCTGGATTACTCTCGCAAAGACGGCGAATGGTTGCCTAATGCCTATGGTGGACGCGAAAATCTGGATGTCATCGCGTTTCTCAAACAGCTCAACCTGATGGTCGGCGAGCGTTTTCCTGGTGTACTCACCATTGCTGAAGAATCTACCGCTTGGCCTGCGGTCTCGCGCCCAGTCTATGCAGGCGGGCTGGGCTTTAGCATGAAGTGGAACATGGGCTGGATGAATGATGTACTGACGTACATGCAATTAGATCCGGTGTATCGTCAATATCACCATAATCGACTGACCTTTGGTCAAATGTATGCCTATTCTGAAAACTTCGTATTGCCGTTCTCACATGATGAAGTCGTCCATGGCAAGCGCTCATTGCTCGATAAAATGCCGGGCGACGACTGGCAAAAATTTGCCAATCTGCGCTTATTGCTCACCATGCAAATGACCATGCCTGGTAAAAAACTCAACTTTATGGGGAACGAGATTGGCCAACGTCGAGAGTGGAGCGTCAACCAAAGTCTTGACTGGCATTTGCTCGAAGACAGCACGCCTGAACACGCGCTGCACCGCGGCATTCAATCTCTCAACAGCACTTTAAATCACCTGTATTTACAGCAACCTGCCTTACATCGCCAAGACTTTGATGTGCAAGGCTTTCAATGGATAGATTGTGAGGACGCCTCACAGTCACTGTTGAGCTATATCAGACGCGGTGACGCAGAGAGTTTTGTTATAATAGTGTTGAATTTTACACCAGTGCCACGTCACCAGTTTAGACTGGGTGTGCCGCAAGCAGGCCACTACCGTGAGTTGTTTAACAGTGATGCTGCACAGTTTGGCGGCAGTGGTATTGTGAATACGCACGGCTGTCACACTGATGCGATTGCGTGGATGCAGCAACCGGTGTCATTGAGCTTGGATTTACCGCCACTGGCAGGTGTCATACTTCAGTTACAATGAGCCGGTAAACTATGACAGATGCGCCTGATAACAAGCAAGTTTTGTTTGTTGGTGCGCACACGGTCTCAGGTCAACCGAACACAGTACAGACATATCTGAGCATCAATGTGGGTCGGGCGTGAGACAACCTGTAAGCGGCGCATCGCTACGCGCGCTTGATGTTTTGAAAATTAATGAGTTACAACGATAGCAATAACAACACATGGCAAAACTAACCACACACCCAAGCTGGCAGGCACTCAATCAACATCAAATCGAGATGCGCAATATTCAAATGCGCGACCTGTTTAAACAGAACCCAAAGCGCTTTGAAGAGTTTAGCCTGACCGTCGATGATATTTTGCTCGACTACTCCAAACACCGAGTTACCCATGAAACATTGGCGCACCTGTTTCAACTGGCGCGCGACTCAGACATCGAACAGTGGCGCAGCCGCATGTTCAGTGGTGAAAAAATCAACATCACAGAAAACCGTGCCGTTTTACATACGGCTTTGCGCAACCGCAGCAATAAGCCTGTATTAGTCGATGGCAAAGATGTGATGCCTGAGGTCAATGCGGTGTTGGCGCAAATGCGTGCGTTTACCGAGCAGGTACGCAATGGTCAATGGACAGGCTTTAGCGGTAAGCGTATCACTGATGTGGTAAATATCGGCATTGGCGGCTCAGACCTGGGCCCAGTGATGGCCTGTGATGCACTTAAACCGTATGCCAGCCCAGCGTTGAAGGCGCATTTTGTGTCCAACATCGATGGTGCACACTTGATGCGGGTGCTGGAAAATTGCCAGCCTGAGACCACTTTGTTTATTGTTGCCTCTAAAACCTTTACCACCCAAGAAACCATGACCAACGCGCATTCAGCACGTCGCTGGTTCTTGCAAGCCGCCAAAGATGAGCAACATGTGGCGAAACACTTTGTCGCCTTGTCTACCAATGCCAAAGCGGTACAAGCATTTGGCATAGACACCAACAATATGTTTGCTTTCTGGGATTGGGTTGGTGGTCGCTACTCCTTGTGGTCAGCGATTGGCTTATCCATTGCCCTCTATGTTGGCATGGACAACTTTGAGCAGTTGTTGGCCGGCGGGCATGCCATGGACCAGCATTTCTTGAACGCGCCGTTGGAGCAAAATATGCCTGTCATCATGGCCCTGCTTGGCGTGTGGTACAACAACTTCTTTCATGTGGATACACATGCCATTTTGCCTTATGACCAAGGGCTCTCTCGGTTTGCCGCTTATCTGCAACAAGCGGATATGGAAAGCAACGGCAAATTTATCTGTCGCGATGGCACCCGTGTCACCTATAAAACGGGGCCGGTGATCTGGGGTGAAGCTGGCACCAATGGCCAACACGCGTTCTATCAGTTGATCCACCAAGGTACACAAATGGTGCCCGCGGACTTTTTAATGCCAGCCATCAGCCATTACAAAGTCGGCACGCCAGAAGATCAACATCACAAAATTTTATTGGCTAATTTCTTGGCGCAAACCCAAGCCCTGATGCTAGGCAAAACCCGCGAAGAAGCGCGTGCCGAACTCGAAGCCCAAGGCATGCAAGGACAAGCGCTTGAAGACCTGCTGCCGCACAAGGTGTTTGAAGGCAACCGCCCCACCACCTCTATTATCTTTAAACAATTAACGCCGTTCACACTGGGTAAATTAATTGCCTTGTACGAGCACAAAATTTTTGTGCAGGGCATTTTGTGGGATATCAATAGCTACGACCAGTGGGGCGTAGAATACGGCAAACAAATTGCCAGCCAGATTTTGCCGCAGTTAAACACGCCAGAAACCGTCAACAGCTTTGATGGCTCAACCAATGGTCTGATTAATTACGTCAAAGGTGTTCTCTGATTTTAAGTACGTCATACTGAAAAAAGGTCCCTTAAGGGACCTTTTTTATTGGCTGCATGGTTATGTATTGCGCAAATATAACACGCAAAATGGCTTATATAGCTTAATTACTTATGATTTAAATCGAGATTTTCGCGCTCTTTAATATACTGCTCATAGCTCAATGCTTTTTGTTTTTGGCAATCTTGAATATTGGAAAACGGGTTTTTCATGCATTCATTGTAGCTCTCAGTCTGAAACGATTTGTATGCCTCTGTGCTGAGTGACTCTCTAGATTGTAATCTTACCTGTGAGCAGGCAGAT
>JAIXZQ010000225.1 GCA_027489475.1 Methylophilus sp. | reverse complement strand
CCAAACTCTCGGCGCATTTCTGGCACTAAAAAGGCGACGCTGAGTTTGTGTATTTTGTCCGGCAGGATGTGATTTTTAAATTGGTCTGGAAACACCATAATGGTGTCATAGGCCAGTGAGCCGCAAATCAGGATGTTCATGGTTGAGAGAGGGGGAAGCGTGAATAGAACCGCTATTATTGCTGGCGCTGACTAGTCAATCAAGCAGAATGTCATCTTTCGCTGTCTGTTGCGCCGCGGCTGCCGCAAAGCCGCTATTTAAGATTGCTTGGTAGCAATGTCGATCAGTGTTTTGGCTGCTTTTTTGGCAGATTTGATGGCGCCTGAACCGCGTTTGATTTGTTCGGCCTGCACTGCGCCCTCAAACAGAATCGACAACTGCAAAGCCAGGCCTTCCGCGTCTTTGATATTGGCCTCTTGCGCCAACTTGGTAATAAATTGTCTAAATTCACGGGATTGTTGTGAAGACAGTTGGTGTATGCGGTTTTCTTCGTTAGGGAATTCGGCAGAGGCTTTGATAAAAGCAATGCCAGTAAAGCTGGGTGAAGTCACCCACTCTTCAATAAAATCAAACAGCTTTTGGATTCTTTCATTTGGGCTACCATTCAAGCTGCCCAGCTTGTCATTCATCCAGCTCTGAAAATCTTGGTGGCTTTGCTGTAACACAGCCAACACCAGCTCTTCTTTGGTTTCAAAGTATTTATACAGGGTCATTTTGGTGGTGCCGGCAACCGCCACAATGGTATCTACCCCGGTGGAATTAATTCCCCGTGTCTGAAACAAGTCAGTAGAAACCTGCAAAATTTTTTGCTTGAGCACATTCATGGTCTAAGTATAAGCAATGTATACCGTTTTGTATAGCCCCAATTTTTTATAGGAGCACTGATTTATATTGATTAATTTTTTGTTATCGTGTTAAATATACTATACAGTCTAGTATAGTTTTATGAACAATGTAATTTTTCAACAAGGAGCTTTATATGCGTGTTATCCAAAGTTTGTTCGTTGCCTCTGCCCTGACATTCACTTCAATGGCCTTTGCAGCGGAGCCACTGTTTGTAGTGAAATCGGTAGAGTTGAATCAGCCGGTAGATATTGTCTGGAAAAAAGTGGCTGATTTCGGTGATTTGGGCGCGTGGCACCCTGCCGTGGCTAAAACTGAAATCGTGGCAGGTAAAAACAACACCGCAGGGGCAAAACGTGTGTTGACACTCAAAGATGGTGGCAAAATTAATGAAACCTTGACGGCATACAATGCAAAAGCCAAAAGCTACACCTACAAAATCACCGACGGTGTTTTGCCAGTGAATGACTATGTATCAACTGTGAGCGTGCATAGCAATGGAGAGGGGAAATCGGTGGTGGTTTGGCAAAGTCAATTCAATGCGAAAGCACCTGCGGATGAAAAAACCGCATCGGACACCATTAAAGGGGTTTACGATGGTGGCTTAAACCAACTGAAAACGCTGTTTTAACGCGAAACTT
The DNA here is from genome assembly GCA_027489475.1 of Methylophilus sp. Lineage (GTDB taxonomy): Bacteria > Pseudomonadota > Gammaproteobacteria > Burkholderiales > Methylophilaceae > Methylophilus. The sequence goes on along the minus strand of JAIXZQ010000225.1, from coordinate 1,322 downwards.
GCATATTGATGTGATGCGCTAGAGCTGCCTGAAAGGCGGCTCTTTTTTTACCTATTTGGAGTTGGCCATCAACTTAGGCGTGTAATTGCATTTCACTTGATCTAGCAGTTGGTTGACCAAGACTTGCTCATCGCGATTGGTGGTGACGCGACCATTGACGATGTTTTCTACATAAATACTCTTCAGCCGCTCAGGCAGTTGTATCGCCTCAATCAGACGGCAATCGCCATGTTTCATATTTTCTAAGCGAGAATATATGGCCGCAGTTTCCATCGGACTGGCTTCTTGCGAGAGTGGGTTGGGGGGGGGCGTAACCTCGGCCACTTTATCGGCTTGAGGAATCCGTGGATGTGTCTGTATGCGGCCAAAATAGCCCCCCAAGGCGCCTAGTAGCAGTGCTGTACACACAATGCCGTAATTGCGGACGGCTAACCAGTTGATATCAAGCTTGGTTTGCTCATCGATCAATGCCTTGGCCGCTTGTTTAGCATGTTGCAATGCCGTTGAGTGCGGATGCTGCAGCTTTTCTTGGCAAGCACTCAGCGCCATAAAGTACAGCTGATTAGCCAGCATGTCTGGCAGGCGCGCACCAGCCAACTGCGCTTGCGTCGTTAAATAGGTTTGCAGACGTTCGTTTGAGGCGGGTTGCACGGCAGGGGCTGCTTGCGTATTCAGCAAGGGGCTGGATAATAAGTCATCCAGAATCGCAAATAAATTCAATAACTTATGCGCGGCTGAATGGCTGGATTTATCCAGCATGCGTATCAGCCAGTCGGATTGCAGTAGGGCGTTAAGCATGAATTAAAAAGGCTTCACCACCACCAGTACCGCAACGGCAAACAGCACCAACACGGGCACTTCGTTAAACCAGCGATACCAAATATGCGAGCGTTTATTCGTCTTTGCTGCAAATTGTTTGAGCAAGCGTCCGCACCAGAAGTGATAAATAATCAAACCTAGCACCAGTGACAGTTTTGCATGCATCCAACCGCCCCCAATGCCATAGCCCAACCATAGCCATAGCCCAAATACCAAGGTGAGCACCATCAGCGGCTGCATAAATCGATACAATTTATGCGCCATCAGCATCAAACGGTCATACGCCACCGACTCTTGCTCCATGGCGAGGTTAACGAAGATGCGGGGCAAATAAAATAAGCCAGCAAACCAGCTGGTGACAAAAATAATGTGCAGGGCTTTAATCCAGAGCATGCTTAAGACGCTTTCTGCGCAAGTTGACGGCGCAAAGCGGCGAAATCTAATTCGCCTATGGTTTTTTGCAGTTGATTGCCTTGGGCATCATACAAAAAGGCCGTGGGGGT
>JAIXZQ010000127.1 GCA_027489475.1 Methylophilus sp. | reverse complement strand
GGCATGGTCAGTTTAGGTGTTTTATCCGGAGGGACCGCCAGTTATGCAAATGCAGTCAATACCGACGGCAGTGTGGTGGTGGGGCAGGCGTTTGACGCTTCTGCACAACAACAAGCTTTCCGTTGGACGCAAGCGAGTGGCATGATCAGCGTACAAGACTGGCTGGCAAACGCCGGAGTCAGCATTGCTGGATTTGAGAGATTAAGTTATGCCGCAGGCGTGAGTAGTAGTGGCAATACTGTCGTTGGATATGGACGCAACGCCTCAGGCGATGGTGAAGCTTTTATCGCAAGGGTAGGCGATGAGTCTGTTTCTGGGTCTGGCTCTGGAAGCGGTATTGTCGGCCTCACCGACCTGGCCAACAGCATTACCCAATCTCTTGCCCCAAGTATGCAAATAGAAAACCTGACGTGGCTGACGATGAACGGGGCGCATCACCGTCCCCTGACTGAGATGGCGGTCGGTGACAGCAACAGCTGTGCATGGGTCAGCGGTGATGCCGGGCGTGAATATCGTTCTGCCAATGGCTATATTGGGTTAGCAGAAATGGGAGGCTGCCACGATTTTGCAGCGCAAGGCATTCGTGTTGGGCTTGGCGTTGGTTCAAGTTTTTCTAACCTCAAATTGGCTAACAACGGTAACAGCCGTATTCAAGGGCAATATGGCATTGCAGAAGTGGATTGGCAAATCCCCAATAAACCCCTCGTTGCCTCATTGCTCGGTGTGTACGGCCAATGGGATGGCAACCTCAGACGGGGCTACGCCATTGCAGGGACGCAACCCTCTACGGGTGAAACCAATATCACTGCGTATAGCTTACGCGCTAGAATCGACTGGCAAGATGCGCTACACCTGGGTCAAGTTGGAATCAGCCCACGCGTGGCCTACACCGTGACCCGCACAGAGATCGATGGCTATCAAGAACAAGGCGGCTCAGCGCCGGCTAACTTTCAAGAACAAAATCACACTGCACGTGAAATCCGTGCAGGCTTAACAGGTAAATATGAGTTGAATGCAAAAGTCACCCTGCTGGGGCATGGAGAAATCGCCCATCGTCTGGATGCCAACGGCGCTGCGATTCAAGGCAATATCAACGCCTTGGGCCTAGGCATCGGCTTTAGACAATCTGGCAACTCGGTGAGCCGTAACTGGGTAAGGGTGGGGGCTGAAATGGACTACAAACTCAGTGACCGGAGTACTTGGAATGCCAGTACCTTTGCCTCTAGCGCGGGACAAGACCCTGATATGACGCTGGCAGTCAGCTATCGCTTGGCATATTAACGGTCTTGAAACAGGGACTGATAAACAAATCTTTGCGCTGGCGCATATTGCAAAGACCTCACGGTTTCTCCATTAATTGCATGATGTGATAGCGGCTTTGCCAATCAATTTTGACGCTTGGGTATGCCGGTGCGATTTTAATAACGCGCTGGCCAGCTGAGGTCATGCAAGGCCACCGATAAACAGCGCAGAGGTCAGCCAATCAGGTTCGTTCAATGCGGCATTGGGCGCTGATGGATTACATCATAATTGCGTCATGTTCACAGGAGTTTATGGCCGCTTGTTTATTTCCACTGTACGATCTCTGATAGCAGGCGCCGGGTCTTGGCTTGGGGCGCTTGGCTGCGATAGCCAAACGCCACCATATAAGCCAAGCCATAGTATTGCAGATTGACGCCAAACTGTTCCGACAGCAAGGCATCGGTCTCTCGTTGTTTAAAGCCTTCAATTGGACACGAATCAATACCGCGCATGGCGGCCACCGTCATCATATTCGCCAACGGCAGATAGCATTGTTTGCAGGCCCAATCAAACACTTTACGTTCATCCGTCAGGTCAAAGTCGGTTTGTTGAAACTGGGTGTAAAAGCCCAATCGTTGCTGCGCGATGGTTTCAGGGTGATGTTGTACCTCACGCATAAAACGAGGGATATAGTCCCCGTGCGGGTCTAGCAACGGCGCTTTCATGGCCAAACATAACACAAAATGACTGGCGGTATCCAGCTTGAGAGGCGCGCCCCAAGCATGTTTTTTCAGGCGTTCGCGTAGCGCAGGGGTTTGCACCACGATAAACTGCCACGGCTCAAAGCCAAACGAGCTCGGTGACAAACGTGCCGCTTCTAAAATCAAAGCAAAGTCGTCGTCTGCAATTTTTTTGTTGGCATCAAACACCTTGCAAGCATGTCGTTCATGCAAGGCGTGCATAATCTGATCGCGCGCTATCATCTGGGCTCCTCTGTTGATGGGCTTAAGGGGTAAATTAATTAGAATCTGGGTCGCTATCCGCTGACTGACTGACCGCCACCTGCACTAAGCGCCCCACGCTTAAAAATAAGATACCGGTGCGTATGGTACGCCCCTCATGCCTAAACAGCGCTGCATAGGTCGCCAGTTGTGGCGCGTAGCTATCGGCCAATGCCTGACTATCGTCGCCCGGGCTGACTGGCACACTTTTGTAATCAATAATCCAGCGGACGCCATCCACCACAAAGGTTCTGTCTATGACTTTTT
>JAIXZQ010000099.1 GCA_027489475.1 Methylophilus sp. | reverse complement strand
GCACAGCGCCAAGCCAGTGGCGCAGACCAGTTTGCCGAGCGTGACCGTGGCATGGGTCGTCCAACTAAACGCCAGATGCGCGAGATACAGCGCTTTACCCGTCAAGGATAAAGCGCATACGCGCAAGCGTGCGTCAACACCGACTTCTGTTTCAGTCATCAGCGGGAGCTATGGGTGGGTGTGCGGCATAGATACGTTGCCACAAAAAACAACAGGCCCTATTGAGGGCCTTTAAGTTGTGTAGCAGTTGCACAGATCAGTTGGGGCGACTGGTCGGTAACACGGTTCCCGTCTTGGCCACCGCTTGGGCTCGACAAGAAACATCCAGTTTTTGAAAAATCCGCTTCAAATGGTTTTTCACCGTGTTAGGGCTGATATTCAAAATCATGCCGATTTCTAAATTGGTCTTGCCGGTTCGTACCCAATGCAAAATCTCTTGCTCACGGTCAGACAGTCCGCCGTGCGCAAGGCTATCCAGTAAATCTTCGTCTTTCACCACGGGTGAGAGATGCCCGACACGACGTATCGCTGCATCAAGGTGCGGCATAATCATGCCCAGCATTTGGTCTGGCACATAAAATTCTTTGCTACGGTCAAAAAAGACGTAAATACAGTCTGTTTTGCCACGGGTGTCTCTGACCCCATACACCAGCAAAGAGTGCATCTTGAGCAGTTGTTGGGTAAACGGGGTGGGGGATTGCTGATGTATGCCTGAGGCATCAAAGCGATTAATGATAAACCAACGTTCATCATTATCCACCCAGCGTTTGTAGAGGTTGCACATCAAGTAATTTACGATGGCGGAGTCTTCGAGCAGACGCTGTGTAGAGGCTTCTGGAATTGAGGAGGACACGTCGAAATTTAGCTCACCAGCGGCGAAATCACCCCATGCAGCTAGCAACACATCATGTCGCATCAGTGGATGAATATCCTGTTTGAGCCAGTTAAAAAACTCAATATGACGTTTAATCGCATATGAATTCTGTATGGCGTGCAGAATGCCTTCCCAGTGGCTTTGTTTACGTTGTACCAGCATGCAGTGACCTCAGTTGTTATTGACGCGGAGTGGTTCTCCACTGTTTTCATGGTTTATTTAGGTTTACGGCGTTATCTGGCATTTCTTTAATCTTTTTTTAGCGATGCGCAACACCTGCAGTCGTGCCACGCAAAATGCCAAGAACATTTTACTATTGTATGACTCGAACCAAAGCAAATGCTAGACTTTACACTGCGTAAATCTGTGTATATTCATGATAAAAGAGACAGCGCTGCCCAGCCGCCGTAAGGCGGCTGAGGCGTTGCTTGACCATGGGCCGGCGTAACAGAGCCATGCCCTTGTCATAAACCGAAAGTGCGAATTGATGGGATGGTTGACGAAATTACCGGGCGGGGTACGCTACCCTAGTCACAAAGAATGGCAGTTGCTTAAGCGCGTGCCAAAATGGGGGCTGTGGGGCAGCATATTGTTTGCTGCGCCAGTCATCTACGACTGGTGGCAGACAGGCGATCTGTTGGCACATGATATTCAACGCAACTCTATGTTTTTGGGTTTGCTGTTTACTTACTGGTTTTTTATCGGTGTCATCATCATAGGTTTAATCGTCATCATTATTATGAAAGGGCCAGGCTATGTCGCCGACCCTTACTATCTTCCCAAAGAAGATAAATCGCTGGAAAATCCTAGCAAAAAGCAATAAGTGCTTGATTGAACAACGGACTCACGTTTATAATCGCGTGTTTTTCAACCTTGCCACACTTTGTTCCGGCAGCTTGCTGGTTCCCGAAGGTGGCTTTAACCACAAGGAAATCTCATGCGACACTATGAAATCGTGTTTATTGTTCACCCTGACCAGAGTGAACAAGTGCCAGCCATGATTGAGCGCTATCGCGCACAAATCACTGGCAATGGCGGCAACATCCATCGTCTGGAAGACTGGGGCCGTCGTCAATTGGCCTATCCTATTCAAAAAGTTCACAAAGCACACTACGTGTTGATGAACATCGAATGCAGCCAAGAAGTGCTGGAAGAATTAGAGCACGGCTTCAAATTTAACGATGCTGTATTGCGTCATCTGACTATCGCGACAAAAACAGCCGTGACGGCACCAAGCCCAATGATGAAAGAGGAAAAATCCAAATCCATCGTGGGTGATGCCCCTGCTGCGACCACTGAGGCTGCAGCTTAAAGGTTGTGAATACGCTGGTGATTGCAGCAACGGTTCAATCAATTGAGCCTCTGCGCTATACACCGGCTGGTTTACCCTTGTTGCGATTGCAATTGCAACATGATTCAGAACAGCAAGAAGCGGGGATGAATCGTAAAGTGCAGTGTCTACTCCCTGCGGTGATCATTGGTAATAAAGCCACCTTGCCGTTGCAAAACGGTGATCAGCTCAAAGTTAAAGGGTTTTTGGCACAGCGCAGCGCAAAAAGCACACAAGTGGTATTGCATATACAAGAGTTACAGCGCATACAGAATTAGAGAATTTAAGGAGTTACACATGGCAAGAGATATGTACAAACGCCGCCGTTACTGCCGTTTTAGTGCAGAAGGCATTAAAGAAGTCGATTACAAAGACGTGGATCTGTTAAAAGATTTCGTTTCTGAAAACTTCAAAATCATCCCAGCCCGTATGACTGGTACCAAGGCTAAATACCAACGCCAACTGACGACCGCTGTGAAGCGCGCACGTTTCCTAGCGCTGATGCCTTACACAGACAAACACCCAGGTTAATTGGCGGCTTAGGAGAACAACATGCAAGTAATTTTATTGGAAAAAGTAGCAAACCTCGGCACCTTGGGAGATGTGGTCAAAGTGAAAGATGGTTACGGCCGTAATTTTTTGATTCCACAAGGCAAAGCGAAACGCGCCACCGAAGCCAACAAGGCTGAATTTGCCGCCCGCCGTGCAGAGCTGGAAAAACAACAAGCAGAGCTGTTGGCTGCTTCACAAGCACGTGGCGAAAAATTGGCTGGCTTTGTGTTGTCAGTGACGCAAAAAGCTGGCGTGGATGGCCGTTTGTTTGGTTCTGTTACCAACATGGACATCGCCGAAGGCTTGCAAGCTGCCGGTCACGATGTGAAAAAATCTGAAGTGCGTCTGCCTAACGGCCCACTGAAAACCATCGGTGAATTTGCCGTCAGTGTTGCTTTGCATCACGACGTGGTGGTTGATATCACTGTTGCGGTGACTGCAGAAGCGTAATTTAAGCGGCTCGCACCATCCACACAAAGGCTACTTCGGTAGCCTTTGTGTTTTTATGCACCATAACAACATGCCGCTCGGTGATGCTCCCTAGACCGGGGCAATACCGTTGGCTGACGCGCTGACAAGCGCACCCCTTTTCAAGGGTGAACTGTCATGAAAGCGCAAAACGTATCAGTCCTTTTCGGTATAATCGGGTTATGGCTGATGAACAACTCGAATATTTAAAACTCCCTCCCCATTCCATTGAAGCCGAACAGTCGGTGCTGGGCGGCTTGTTGCTGGACAATGAGGCGCTCGACAAGATTGCCGATATTCTCGCGGCGCAAGATTTTTATCAGCACGACCATAAACTGATTTATGAGCATATTGCGCGCTTGATTGAGCGTAATCAGCCTGCAGACATCGTCACGGTGGCAGAATCGCTGGAAAACAGCAATGAATTGAACGCAGTGGGCGGGGTCGCCTATCTGGGCATGCTGGCGCAAAATACGCCGACCGCAGCCAATATTCGCCGCTATGCAGAAATCGTGCATGAACGCTTTGTCATGCGCCAACTCGTTGCCGTTGGTACAGATATCGCCGAGAGCGCCTATCAGCCCAATGGCCGTGACGCCCAGCAACTGTTGGATGAAGCCGAAGCCAAGATATTTCAGATTGCCGAAGGCGGAAATCGCAAGAGCCAAGGCTTTTTGGGCATGCAAATCCTGCTGCCGCAAGTGGCTGACCGCATTGATTATCTGTATTCCCGCGAAAACCACTCCGATGTCACCGGCATTCCCACTGGCTTTGCCGACCTAGATTCCATGACCTCTGGCTTGCAAGGCGGCGATATGGTGATTATTGCCGGTCGTCCGTCTATGGGTAAAACCGCCTTTGCCATCAATATTGCCGAAAACGTGGCGTTGAATACCAATAAAGCGGTGGCGATTTTTTCCATGGAAATGGGCGCCACGCAGTTGACCACGCGGATGATAGGCTCGATTGGCCGCTTGGATCAGCACAAGATGCGTAACGGCAACTTAGAAGATGAGGATTGGGAAAAGCTGACGACGGCACTGGGCAAGCTTAATGAAGCGCCGATTTATATTGATGAAGGCGCAGGCCTGAGTAGCTTTGATGTGCGCGCGCGTGCCCGCCGCTTGCATCGCCAAACCGGCGAGTTAGGGCTGATAGTCATTGACTATTTGCAACTGATGACTTCGCCCGCCGGTCGCGCCGGTGAAAACCGCGCTACCGAGATTTCTGAGATTTCACGCTCACTTAAAGCGTTGGCCAAAGAGCTGAATGTGCCATTGATTGCCATTTCACAGTTAAACCGCAGTGTAGACCAGCGCCCGGATAAGCGCCCGGTAATGAGTGATTTGCGCGAGTCTGGCGCCATCGAACAAGATGCGGACTTGATTATGTTTGTCTACCGGGACGAATACTACAATCCCGACAGTGCCGAAAAAGGCACGGCCGAAATCATCATCGCCAAGCAGCGTAACGGCCCCATCGGGCGGGTGCGGTTGACCTTTATGGGCGCGCATACCCGTTTTGCCGATTATGCCAATGCGTCTTATATGCCGGATGAGTATTAATGCGCCCGATTGCCGCGCATATTTCGCTGGCCGCCTTGCGCCACAATTTGCAACAGGTGAAACGCTATGCGCCGCAGGCGCAGATTATGTCAGTGGTCAAAGCCAATGCCTATGGGCATGGCCTGCTTCAAGCCGTGCAAGGCTTGCAAGACAGTGATGCCTTTGCCGTATTAAATCCTGCTGAAGCCATACAGTTGCGGCAAGCGGGGATACAACAGCCCATTTTGTTGCTTGAGGGCGTGTTTGACGCCGCCCAAATGCGTGATGTAGATACCTACAGTCTCGATGTTGTTGTGCATCATTCATCACAGATTGCTTGGCTACAAGCTGCCCAGTTAGCCGCCCCCATTCGCGTATTTTTAAAGCTGGATAGCGGTATGCATCGCTTGGGCTTTCAGCCACAGGCTTACGCAGAGGCATTGGCGCAGCTAGAAGCATGTGACAAGGTGCGTGAGATTGTGCTGATGTCACATTTTGCCAATGCCGATACAGCCACTGGCGTGACACAGCCCATGCAATGTATTCAACGCCTGTATGACCGCTTGCCTGACACACTCAAATTGAGCCAACGCTCACTCGCCAATTCCGCCGCCATTGTGCAACACGCGGATACCCATTACGACTGGGTACGTCCCGGTATTATGCTTTACGGCGCGACGCCCATCGCCAGCCGCAGTGCGGCCAGTCTGGGCTTGCAAGCCGTGATGACCTTGCAATCGGCCATTATCGCCGTGCAAGAGGTGGCGCCCGGTGAGCAGGTTGGCTATGGCGGCTTATTTACCGCCGAACGGCCCACCCGTGTAGGCATCGTTGCCTGTGGCTATGCCGATGGCTATCCCAGACATGCACCGACCGGCACACCAATTGCCGTGCAAGGGCAGTTAACCCGCACTTTGGGTCGGGTGTCTATGGATATGTTGGCGGTAGACCTGACCGATTTACCCACGCTGGGGGTCGGTAGCCCGGTAGAATGTTGGGGCGCACAGGTGCCGGTGGATGCCGTGGCACACGCCGCGGGCACGATAGGCTATGAGCTGTTGTGTGCAGTGACGGCCAGGGTGCCGTTTACCTATCATGCTTAAGCGATTATTCTTCATCAGCTTTGCTAACGCCAGTATGTATAAGGCGTGATGCACACTCTTCTAATCATTGCCTGACTGACATATGGCCAAAGCAAAAACCATTTATACCTGTACTGAGTGTGGCGCCTCTGAGCCCAAGTGGCAAGGCCAGTGCCCCAGTTGCCAGGCCTGGAACACCTTGGTAGAAACAGTGGCAGAAACGCCCAGCCAAAGCCGATTTGCCAGCTTGGCGCCGACGGCACAATTGCAAAAATTGGCCGACGTAGAGGCGCAAGACGTCTCACGTCAAGCGACCGGCATCGCCGAATTTGACCGTGTGCTGGGCGGCGGCCTGGTGGCGGGCGGCGTGGTGTTGATTGGTGGCGATCCCGGCATTGGGAAATCGACCTTGCTATTGCAAACCGTCTGTCGCGTTGGGCAGCGCCTCAAGGCGTTTTATATCAGTGGTGAAGAATCCGCCCAACAGATTGCCAT
>JAIXZQ010000357.1 GCA_027489475.1 Methylophilus sp. | reverse complement strand
TTGCTGTGTGGTGCATTGGCCTGGCTATTGTGGCTGTTTGCTTTGCAACGGTTGCCTGCAGGGGTGGCGAGTATGGCCTCTATGCTGGCGCCGGTGATTGGCGTAATGGCCGCTTGGATACAACTGCATGAGGTGCCAGATGCGATGGAAATGACCGGCATGTTGCTGATTATTTTTTCGCTGAGTCTGATTTCTATCCTCATGATGCGACCCGGCTATGGCCAGTCAGCTGAGACAGAACACTGACCCTCAGCCGCCCAGTCTAACCTGTGAAGGACAGACTTAGGGCGGCACAAAAGGCCTCGCTTGGCTGTGGTAAAATCAGCAGATTAAAGACGATGACACAGACGAAGGACGCAACATGGCTGGACACAGTAAATGGGCCAATATTCAGCACCGCAAAGGCCGTCAAGATGCCAAACGCGGCAAAATTTTCACCAAGTTAATTAAAGAAATTACCGTCTCAGCCCGCATGGGCGGCGGCGACCCAGCCATGAACCCGCGTTTACGTGCGGCGGTGGCGGCGGCCAAAGAAGAAAATATGCCGTCAGACAACATCACCCGCGCTATTAAAAAAGGTACCGGCGAGCTTGAAGGGGTCAACTATGAAGAGATACGCTACGAAGGCTATGGCTTAAACGGTGCCGCCATCATTATTGATTGTTTGACCGATAACCGCCAGCGTGCGGTCATGGATGTCCGCCATGCCTTGACCAAACATGGCGGCAATCTGGGCACAGATGGCAGCGTGGCCTTTATGTTTAAACACTGTGGTCAGTTGGTGTTTGCGCCCGGTGTATCAGAAGATGCGGTGATGGAAGCTGCCCTCGAAGCCGGTGCCGAGGACATCATCACCGATGATGATGGCAGTATCGAAGTGATTACCGCCCCTGCCGATTTTGTGAGCGTGAAAGAAGCGCTGGAAGCAGCTGGTCTCAAGGCGGAGATGGCACAGGTCACCATGAAGCCCTTGAATGAAGTGGTGTTTAGCGGTGACGATGCGGTCAAAATGCAAAAAATTCTGGATATGCTCGAAGACCTCGATGATGTGCAAGAGGTGTACACCTCTGCCGTGATTGAAGAAAGCTAACGCTGGATGCGCGCCTATCTAGCTATCGCCTGTTCGGCCAACGATAATCCAGCCAACGCCAGCCTATGCGTTTGGATGAATACATGCAGCGTATTCTCGGCATAGACCCGGGCCTGCGGGTGACTGGATTTGGCGTCATCGAAACCGAAGAAGGTAAGCTGCGCTACGTGACCAGTGGCGTGATTAAAACGGCCTCGGCTAAACAAAGCCCGGCGGGAGAGCCAGAGACAGAGGCGTTGCCAGCCCGCTTAAAAGTCATTTTAGATGGCCTGTTTGAGGTAATCGCCAGTTACCAGCCAACGCAGGTGGCGATAGAAAAAGTGTTTGTTAACGTCAATCCGCAGTCCACCCTGTTGCTAGGGCAAGCCCGTGGGGCAGCAATTTCGGCGGCGGTCATCCGCCAGTTACCGGTGGCAGAATACACCGCCTTGCAAGTCAAACAGTCGGTGGTGGGCAATGGCCATGCGCAAAAAGAACAGGTGCAAGAAATGGTCAAGCGCTTGCTCAAGCTGCCCGCCACACCTAGCCCAGATTCGGCTGATGCCTTGGCCTGCGCCATTTGCCATGCACATGGCGGGCAAGGCTTGGGCGCCTACGCAACCACTGGCTTTAGAGTCAGAAATGGACGATTGATATGATTGCGCGCTTACACGGCAAACTGCTAGAAAAATCTCCGCCCCTGATAGTCATCGATTGTCAGGGCGTAGGCTACGAGGTTGAGGTGCCCATGAGCACGTTTTATAACCTGCCAGAGCTTGGCCAGCCCGTGCAAGTGCTGACCCATATGGTGGTGCGTGAAGATGCGCAGTTGTTGTATGGGTTTGGCAGCGAGCAAGAAAAAAACACCTTTAAGCAGCTGCTCAAAGTCAATGGCATAGGCGCTAAATCTGCGTTGTCGATATTGAGTGGGGTCAGCGTCAATGACCTGATGCTGGCTGTCAGCCAGCAGGAAGTCGGGCTGTTAACCCGCATCCCCGGCATAGGCAAAAAAACCGCCGAGCGACTGTTGCTCGAACTGAAAGATAAATTTGTCGTGACTGGCTCAATGTCGGCGCAGCCCGCAACCAAGGCCGCCACCGATGATATCTTGAATGCCTTGGTTGCCTTGGGTTACCACGAGCGTGAGGCTACGGCGACGTTAAAATTGTTGCCAGCAGAGGTCAGCGTCAGCGAGGGCATCCGTCAGGCCTTAAAATATTTGGCCAAACCATAACGGTGACCCGCGATGGTGCACGTAACACTGAACGGCTGAGCCTAGTTTGGCTGGATCTAGTTTGGCTGGATCTAGGCTGTACGACTCTAGGCTGTACGACTCTAGGCTGGCCAATACCAAACAAGATTAAAATTGGCTAGGGAAGCTGACTGTAAACCAGTCATGCTGCATGTTATGATGAATACATACTGCGCTGACTGTCGTGACCCTTACCATGCAGCATAGACAGGCAGCCAAGCGCCAATCATAGCCTTTACAAACAACAGCGCAAGTTCATGGTTAACCGCTTTATTTTTAAGCAAGGTCAAACAGTGCACGAAGCAGCCCAACAATTCGATGTTGTCCCCTTTTTTGCCAATACACCATAAAAGCCTCCAATGATTGAAACCGATAGACTCGTTGCTCCAGCGCCTGCCAGCGC
>JAIXZQ010000024.1 GCA_027489475.1 Methylophilus sp. | reverse complement strand
TCAGGCCCCGCAACGTTGGCTGACTTAGGTGCGCACCCCTCAGGTGAAGGCCGGATTGAAGTGTTTTCTGGCCGCTATGGCCCGTATGTGCAGCACAATGGCGTGCGCGCCACCCTACCAAAAAGCGTCACGCCTGAAGAGCTGACGGTAGAACAGGCGCTGGAATTACTGGCAGAAAAAGCGGCAAAAGACGGTGGCAAAGCCACTGGCAAAAAAGCAGGGGCAAAACCGGCAAGTAAAGCAGTCTCCGCCAAAACACCCTCCAGTGAGACGGCGGTGCGTAAAAAACCAGCAGCAAAAAAACCAGCGGTGAAAAAAACTACGTCCAAAAAAGCCAGCGCATAGCGCCAGCATCTCGACACATAAAAAAGGCGCGTTTGGCGCCTTTTTTATCGTCTAGCCCTGTGGTAGGTCACTTTACAGCCACCATTTAATGGTTAGACCACAGGTGATCGATGTTGCCTACGCCCCAGGTCGCAGGCGATTCGTTGCCGATAATTTCATCCATGCCTTTAGATAAATCCAGCTCAATGACTGGAATATGCATTTTGGACTTGGTAGAGAAAAATGCTTTCACCACAGGCCTGAGCAGGCTGTCAGGGGATTGTTTGGTGACGACTGCCAAACGACCAGACTTGAGAATCACCACCGTACCAATCGGATAAATCCCTAAACTTTTGACAAAGGCTTTGAAAATCACCGGGTCAAAATGTCCGGTCCAACTGGCCATACGTTTCAGTGCAATGCCGGGTTCCCAAGCAGGTTTGTAGGCGCGGGTCGAGGTGACCGCATCATAAACATCGCAAATTGCGCCCATCTTGGCAAACACGCTGATTTGATCGCCTACCAAACGGTCTGGATAGCCACTGCCATCGACTTTTTCGTGATGGTGTAAACAGACATCCAATGTGACGGGGTCGGTGACATTGGATTGCAGCAACATGTCATAGCCCAACTTGGGGTGGCCACGAATGACGTCAAACTCATTATCTGTCAGGGCACCTGGTTTGTTTAAAATACGCAGCGGTATCCCCGCTTTGCCTAAATCATGCATCAAACCCGCCAAACTGGCTTGTTTGACCTCATCCTCTGAGAGCTTGAGTTCTTTCGCCAAAGCGGTCATCAACGCGCAGACCGCCACCGAGTGCATATAGGTGTAATCATCAACCGTCTTTAATCGCACCAAGCTGATGAGCGCATGGGTGTTGCGCAAGACCGAGGCGGAAATTTCGTCGACAATGGGCATTACCGCCGAGGCCTCAATGGCCTTGCCCATGCGCAAATCTTGGAACATCGACGAAATGGCTTTGCGTGATGAAGCAATCACCCGCGCCGCTTGTTCTCGTTCAGCCTCTAGGGTGGTCGCTTGTTGCGAAGGTTTTTCAGGCGGTTCGGGCGACCAAACATCATCGAGCCCGGCTGGGCCTTCCAGTTCGAGCAACGCCATTTCTTTATCTGAAGGCGCGTGCGCTTCTTCAGTCTGCACCTCGCGCACATCAAGACCGAGCGAGATATCAATCACCACTTCTTTAAGCGTGCTTAATTGCAGCTTCTGTAAATCAGCTGGGTCTTTGAGGACAAATTTTGTGCGCCAAAACGGGTGTTCCATCCATGGCCCTTTGAGCTCATGAATATACATGCCCATGCGCACCTCTTTAACTGCGATTGTTTTGAGCATTTACTTTCTAACTGCTGGCGTAATAGTTCTATGCTACAGGGGTTATCGGCAATACAGGCAAAAAAAAGAGGGCCTAAAGCCCTCTTTTACTTCAGTTCACGATGAATCACGCAGGTGAGGCCAGCCTTATAAGCCCGCCGCCGCGCGTAAGGCCGTCACTTTGTCTGTCGCTTCCCAAGTAAACTCGGGCTCATCGCGGCCAAAATGACCATAGGCAGCGGTTTTGCTGTAAATCGGACGCAGCAAATCCAACATTTTCACGATGCCTTTGGGGCGCAAATCAAAATGCGCACGCACCAAGGCCGTCAACTGGTCATCAGCAATTTTTCCCGTGCCATAAGTCTCGACCATGATGGAGGTGGGTTGCGCTACGCCAATGGCGTAGCTGACCTGCACCAAACACTTGTCAGCCAAGCCGGCGGCGACGATGTTTTTTGCTACATAACGGCCCGCATAAGCGGCTGAGCGGTCTACTTTAGAAGGGTCTTTACCAGAAAACGCACCCCCGCCATGCGGCGCCGCGCCACCGTAGGTATCAACTATGATTTTACGGCCAGTCAGGCCGCAATCGCCTTGCGGGCCGCCAATCACAAATCGACCGGTTGGGTTGACCAGGTAGTTAATCTCTCCTTTAATCAGCTCGGCGGGCAGTGTGGGTTTAATAATCTCTTCGATGACCGCCTCGCGGATGGCGGCCAGCGTCATCTCGGGCGCATGTTGCGTAGACACCAGCACGGTATCAATCTTGAATGGCTTGCCATCCACATACTGCACCGTGACCTGTGATTTGGCATCTGGACGCAACCATGGCAAACGACCATCTTTGCGCAATTGTGACTGACGCTCCATGATGCGATGACTAAGCCAGAAGGGCAGCGGCATCAATTGCGGCGTTTCATTCACAGCATAGCCAAACATCAAGCCTTGGTCGCCCGCACCTTGGTCTAGCGGGTCGTCATTAGCGTTGTCCACGCCTTGGGCAATGTCTGGAGATTGTTTGTCATAGGCCACCAATACTGCGCAGCCTTTGTAATCAATGCCGTACTCGGTATTGTCGTAACCGATACGTTTAATGGTGTCGCGTGCCACTTTAATGTAATCGACATTGGCGGTGGTGGTAATTTCACCAGCCAACACTACCAAGCCGGTATTGGCCAAGGTTTCGGCGGCCACGCGGGCAGTGGGATCTTGTTCTAAAATTGCATCAAGGATGCTGTCAGACACTTGATCAGCCAGTTTGTCGGGATGGCCTTCAGAAACGGATTCCGAAGTAAACAGATAGTCACTCATGATAGACGCCTTGAAAAGTAATGAGGTTGATTAAAAAGCGCTGACTAAAGGCTGAAGCCAGCGCCTCGAATGAAGAACCGCAAGTGTACCTGAGATTGCGCTGGGCAAGAAATATTTGTGGGCGCGCCAGCCAAGGGCTTCATTTAAGCCCGAAGGATGGATGTGTTCAAGGTCGCGATGCGGTATCATCGCTGGCTATGAAACTTCGTTTTACCAAAATGCAGGGCGCAGGCAATGACTTTGTGGTCATAGATGCCACCCGTACACCTGTTCAACTGACGCAGGCGGCTATCCAACATATTGCAAACCGCTATTTTGGCGTTGGCTGCGACCAGTTACTGCTGGTCGAGTCCACCGCGACGCCCGGCGTCGATTTTCGCTATCGCATCTTCAATGCCGATGGTGGCGAGGTTGAGCAATGCGGCAATGGCGCCCGCTGTTTTGTGCGCTTTGTCGTCGAGAAAGGGCTGACTGACAAACACACTATCCGCGTCGAAACCGCCAGTGGCTGTATCACGCTGAGTGTGCAGCCAGATGGTCAGGTGACTGTGGATATGGGCGCGCCGCGCTTTGCGCCAGCACAGATTCCATTGATTGCCGACCAGCAGGCCAATAGCTATGAGCTAGCCCTAGATGCGCAGCCAGTCACCCTCAGCGCCGTGTCTATGGGCAACCCACATGCAGTGATGCAGGTAGAGAATGTTGACACCGCAGCGGTTGCCCAACTAGGCCCGCAAATTGAATCGCATGCGCGATTTCCACAACGCGTCAATGCTGGTTTTATGCAAATCCTTAACCCGCATGAAATCCGACTGCGCGTCTATGAACGTGGCAGCGGTGAAACCTTGGCCTGTGGTACCGGCGCATGTGCCGCCGCTGTGACGGGTATTCAACGTGGCGTGCTAGAAACACCGGTCACCGTGCATACCCGCGGCGGCACGCT
>JAIXZQ010000031.1 GCA_027489475.1 Methylophilus sp. | reverse complement strand
CGCGGCCAGTCCGACCAATACGGTGTACATAGTCCTCGGCAAACTTCGGCAGGTCGTAGTTAATTACGTGTGAAATGCCTTGCACATCGATACCGCGTGCGGCAACATCAGTGGCCACCAGTACTTTGACATCGCCATGACGTAATTTAGTCAGCGTACGGTTACGGGCGCCTTGGGTCATATCGCCATGCAGCGCTGCGGTACTGTGACCAGCAGCATAGAGGTCTTCAGCCAGCAGGTCGGCGTGACGCTTGGTGCTGGTGAAAATAATGGTTTGGTTGACGTCTGGGGCTATCAGCAGATGTTCCAGCAGTTTGTTTTTGTGGTTCATGTCATCGACAAAGTGCAGACGCTGCTCGATATTGGCATGTTTTTCTTTTTGACCGGCAACTTGAATCGTCAGTGGGTCGCGCAAAAAACGCTTACCGATATCCATGATGCCATCCAAAGTGGCCGAGAAGAGCAAGGTTTGGCGGTCTGCTGGCAATGCTTCGCAAATACGCTCAACATCCGGCATAAAGCCCATGTCTAGCATACGGTCAGCCTCGTCCAATACCAGCATTTGCAAGCGGCTCAAATCAATACGGCCACGTTCAAGGTGGTCAATAAAGCGGCCCGGTGTGGCCACCAAAATATCCAGTGGTTGTGACAATAATTTGTTTTGTAACGGGTAGGGCATGCCACCGACAATGCTGATGCAACGCGCACGTAAAAATTTGCCATATTTACGCGCGGCATCATTGACTTGTGCGGCCAATTCACGGGTGGGCGTCAACACTAAAATACGTGGACCGCGGCTGCGTACAGGATGCGGTGTTGCCAGTAAGTTTAATGCGGGTAGGGTAAAGGCCGCTGTTTTGCCAGTACCGGTTTGGGCTGAGGCCATGATGTCACGGCCTTGCAATGCCTCGGGGATTGATTGTGCCTGAATCGGCGTTGGGTTTTCATAGCCTGCGTCGGTCAGCGCACGCAAAATGGAAGGATCAAGATTTAAATCAGCAAAAGACAAGGAATGTCCCTTTCATAACAATTAAAAAGGGCGCAAGTCAAAGCAAATAAAATGTGAATACCAATCAATAAACCAGTGCGCTTGGACAATACATTGTCCACAACAACGTCTGGTGCCTTTTAATGGGAATCACTGAAATAATTTGTGATGCTTTTACCGGCGCTCGGGCATGGCCGCTAACCGATAAAAGAAGAAGATGTCATCAAGACGTCATCTCAAGAGAGTAACTTCAAAAAATCACGAGTTACCGAAGGGTCAGGGCAATGAATTTGAAACTAAGGATGATCAACTGCGTCCTGTGGTGTTTCAAAGTTGTTCGCATTATAGCCATTTTATTTTAAAAGTCAATTATTTAGTTTAAGTATGTTAAAATCGCGCCCTTTCTAAAACAGATGACCCTTCACATGGCACGCAACCTCCGAAATATCGCAATCATTGCTCACGTTGACCACGGCAAAACCACCATGGTCGACAAACTCCTGCAACAAGCTGGCACTTTCGCCTCTCACCAACAAGTGACTGAGCGGGTGATGGATAGCAATGATTTGGAAAAAGAACGCGGTATTACGATTCTTGCCAAAAACACTGCGGTGAACTACGAAGGCACACTGATTAATATTGTGGATACCCCAGGCCACGCCGACTTTGGTGGCGAGGTAGAGCGGGTGTTAGGGATGGTGGATGGTGTGGTCTTGCTGGTGGATGCGGTAGAAGGCCCCATGCCCCAAACCCGATTTGTTACTAAAAAGGCTTTGGCGCTGGGCTTGCGTCCCATCGTTGTGATTAATAAGGTAGACCGTCCAGGCTCACGTACGGATTGGGTGATTAACCAAACCTTTGATTTATTCGCTAACTTGGGTGCCGATGACGACCAATTGGATTTCCCAGTGGTGTATGCCTCTGCACTGAATGGCTTTGCCACCCTGGATTTAAATCAACCCAGCGAAACCATGCGTCCGCTGTTTGAAACCATCTTAAAACACGTCCAACCGCCACAAGGCGATAGCGATGCGCCTTTGCAAATGCAGATTTCAGCGCTGGATTACTCGACGTATACCGGTCGCTTAGGGGTGGGGCGCGTAAAAAATGGTCGTATCAAGCCAGGACAAGTGGTGGCCGTGATGCGTGAAAACGAACAAGTCGCCCAAGGCCGTATCAACCAAGTGTTGGGCTTTCAGGGCTTGGAGCGAGTGCCGGTTGAAGGCGCCGAAGCCGGTGACATTGTGATTATTTCCGGCATTGAAGAGATTGGCATTGGCTTTACCATTGCCGACCGTGACCAGCCCGTTGGTCTGCCACATTTAGGGGTAGACGAGCCTACGTTGACCATGGATTTTATGGTGAACACTTCACCGATTGCTGGCACTGAGGGCAAGTTTGTGACCTCGCGCCAGATTCGTGACCGGTTGACCAAAGAGTTGTTGACCAACGTCGCCTTGCGTGTCGAAGATACTGAAGACACCGACGTGTTCCGCGTCTCTGGTCGCGGTGAATTGCACTTGACCATCTTGCTGGAAAATATGCGCCGTGAAGGCTTTGAAATTGCGGTTGGTAAACCACGCGTGGTCTTCCGCGAAATCAATGGCGAAAAATGCGAGCCGTATGAAATCCTCACTGTGGATGTTGAAGACGAACATCAAGGTGCCGTGATGGAAGAACTGGGTCGCCGCCGCGGTGAGATGACCAATATGGAATCCGACGGCAATGGCCGCACCCGAGTCGAATACCGCATTCCAGCCCGTGGCTTGATTGGTTTTCAAGGCGAGTTTTTGAGCCTGACCCGCGGCACTGGCTTAATGGCGCATATTTTTGATGATTACGCACCGGTCAAACCAGATATGCCTGGCCGTCGTAACGGCGTTCTCATTTCTCAAGAGCATGGCGATGCTGTGGCCTATGCATTATGGAATTTGGAAGACCGTGGCCGCATGTTTGTGAGCCCGGGCGACAAACTCTACGAGGGCATGATTATTGGCATCCATAGCCGCGACAATGACCTGGTTGTTAACCCAATCAAGGGCAAAAAACTCACCAATGTCCGTGCCTCAGGCACTGATGAAGCAGTTCGTTTGACGCCACCCATCAAATTGACCTTGGAATCTGCTGTGGAATTTATCGACGATGATGAATTGGTTGAAATCACGCCCAAAACCATCCGTCTGCGCAAACGCTACTTGTTAGAGCACGAGCGCAAACGGGCGTCTAAAGACTAAGCCTGACGCATCTTACGAAGCATCCTAAGTTGTGTTATGCGCCAATAAACCGCCAGCCAAGCTGGCGGTTTTTTTTCGGTAAGTGCAATCGCTTAGGCGCATGATGCGCTAAAGCCTGCTTTACCACGGTATTCTCTGCGGCCTTCATTCATGGCATAGCCTTTATGGCTGTGCTGGGCTACACTAAAAGCCAAGCAAGGTGGCGCAACATTGCATGCGTTTCGATAAGCGTTTCAGGATACAAGGAGCATCAGGTGGGGCAGTTTAAAACAGAAGCGTTTTTGGTCAACCCTAAAAAATTTTCTTTAGCGCGATTTAAGCCCGATGACCGCTCAGCACGTGGACCAGACCGAGAAACCGACGCGGCTACGCTGGCCGCGCTGACCGAGCAAATAAATTTACGTCAGGATATTCTGCATGCACAAGGGCAACACAAGGTTTTACTGATTTTGCAGGGCATGGATGCCAGTGGGAAAGATGGTACGGTTAAGCATGTATTTAGCGCCTGTGACCCATTGGGTATCCGGCTGGCCAGCTTTAAGGCGCCGAGTGCAGAGGAGTTGGCCCACGACTATTTATGGCGCATACACGCGCAAGTGCCTAAGGCTGGCGAGTTGGTGATTTTTAACCGCAGCCATTACGAGGATGTGTTGATTGTGCGCGTGCATGATTGGATTGATGAGGCAGAATGCCAGCGGCGCTATCAGCAAATTAATGACTTTGAGCGCATGCTGAGCGAGACAGGTACCACCATTATCAAGTGTTTTTTGCATATTTCGCGCGAGGAACAAAAGCTGCGCTTGCAAGAGCGCTTGCAAACGCCGACCAAGCACTGGAAATTCAATCCCAGAGACCTCGATGAGCGGGCGTTATGGCCACGCTATATGCAAGCCTATCAGCAGGCATTACGCGCCACCTCCACCCCTGAAGCGCCGTGGTATGTGGTTCCTGCCGACTCAAAAACCAATCGTAATCTCCTGATTTCACGGATTTTACTCGAGACTATGAACCGCTTGCCGTTGGCATACCCCGGCAAGCCAGCCGCATGGGATGCGTTGACGATTCCGGATTAATGCGTGCAGGGCTAAAGGGGTATGAGTCGTCACTAATGCTGGGCTAAAGTAACCATCAAATGTAGCCATCAAGGGATACAAAGCGATAGCTGGCGGCACATGCTGCATCATGCAGTCAGCCTGTGTTGGCGATAGATTCATGATTTTACGCT
>JAIXZQ010000248.1 GCA_027489475.1 Methylophilus sp. | reverse complement strand
TGATGGTGCCTAACCAAGCGCCTACACCAATCAGTTCATAGCCTGCGCGCAAGGTAAAAGCCTCTGTAAAATGAGCCCCCAGCAAGGCTGCACCAGCTATCCAAGTGACTACGGCAGACCAGCGAAACCAGAGTAATGCGCGCGGTGCAATATGTTTGTTGATTCCAGCAGCCGTGCCATCCGCGGCAGCGGCTTTTAAGCCAGCCATTTGCACCAAATTAAAGTAATACAGCAGGCCAATCCAAGTAATGCCTGCTAAAAAGTGTATCCAACGTGCGAGTGCAGGAACCAGTTCCATGTTAGCCCCCTGCGACCACAAAATTCTTCAAAAAAAACACCAGTGCCAGCGTCAAAATCACGCCAGAAATGATGACCCCGGTAATCGATTCCAATGGATTTTTCATCTTCGCCCCTGTCACCGGGTGAGTTCCCGGCGGTTGTTGTGATGCACACCTATCACGCCCGTGTGTTCTTGCTTTTAATCATGTTGTTGCACGTACTCATCGAAAACGTCTTTGCGATTAAAAACGTCGTTAAACGGTGCTGCAACCACACTGTTCAACCGTTAAGAGATTAACGCAAAAGGCTTTTTTTGACAAGTTGTGCCGTTGAAATCCGGCGGCAAACTCCGCATTTTTGCGCTACGACACAGGCTTGTGTGACTGCACGCCTATGCAAGCAGTCCTTAGAAAATAACGATTTATATTATAATGCGCGGCGAGACTATGCAGGCATCCCAGGCGATAACCCGCCTTTATTCAAGGAAACACAGCGTCATGGCAACAAGCGATATCGATGTACTTCTGGTTGGCGGTGGCATTATGAGCGCCACGCTGGCAGTTCTGCTACATCGACTAGACCCAACTCTACATATCTGTATGGTTGAACAACTGGCCGATGTGGCGCTGGAAAGCTCGGATGCATTAAACAATGCCGGCACCGGTCATGCAGGCTATTGCGAGCTCAATTACACACCCGCCAACCGACAAGGCGAGATTCAGATTCGCCGCGCACTAGAAATCAATGCCGCTTTTGAGACCTCATTGCAATGCTGGTCTACCCTTGTGAAAGAGGGCATCTTGCAAGCCGATGGCTTTATTCAGCGGGTGCCGCATATGAGCGCTGTTTGGGGGGCACAGGATGGCGCATTTTTACGCAAACGATATGAACTGCTGCGCCAACATCCTTTATTTGCAGACATGCAATGGACGCAATCCAGCGACACTTTAGCCGACTGGATGCCCTTGATGATGACTGGCCGCTCAACTGACGTCACCATGTCAGCCACCCGCGTGGCCTATGGCTCAGATGTCAATTTTGGCGCATTGACCCGGCAATTGGTGGCCTATCTGCAAAAGCAACCAAATTTTAGCCTGCTCACACAAACCAAAGTGAGCGCGCTTAAATCCCTGGCTGGACGTGGTCAGCGCCGCTGGCAAGCTAAACTGCAGCAGTTGGCTAACGGCGAAAAGCAAACACTGCAAGCCAGTTTTGTATTTTTGGGGGCTGGCGGCGGTGCACTGCCCTTGTTACAGCAATCCGGGATTCCCGAAGCCTATGGCTATGGCGGTTTTCCGGTCAGTGGCCAATGGCTGATTTGCCAAAACGCTGCGCTGATTGGGCGTCATCATGCCAAGGTGTATAGTCAAGCCGCTGTCGGCGCTCCGCCCATGTCAGTACCGCACTTGGATACCCGCATGATTCAAGGACAAGCTGCGTTGATGTTTGGGCCTTATGCCGGTTTTACCACGCGTTTTCTCAAACAAGGCTCACGGTTTGACCTAGCAAAATCGGTCAAACTCAAAAACATTAAAAGCTTGTTAGGCGCGGGCAGACATAACTTGGATCTAACCAAGTATTTAATTAAAGAAGTGTTTCAAACGCACACGCAACGCATGCAAGCGCTGCGCGTGTTTATGCCCGAAGCTCAAGAGGCCGATTGGCACTTGGCGCATGCCGGTCAACGTGTACAAATCATTAAGCGCTGCCATCAACACTGGGGAAAACTGGAGTTTGGTACGGAAATCGTCGCCAGTGAAGACGGTAGCCTCGCCGCACTGCTTGGCGCTTCGCCGGGCGCCTCAGTCAGCGTTAAGGCCATGTTGGATGTTTTACAGCGCTGCTTTGCACCTCAGATGCAAACCAGCGCGTGGAAAACCACATTAAAAGAGCTCATTCCAGCCTACGGCGAATCGTTGATAGACGACGCGGCCTTGTTACACAGGGTGAGAAGCAACACCCTATCCACCCTCAATCTCGCGGGCTAACCCCACACTCAACATGCATAAATGCAGACTCAATCACTGGCTCACCACAGTTATCAGCGTGTGGTGTGTGATTGCTGGCGCGGCATGGGGAAAAGCGCCCCTCGCGCAAACATGGCCAGATTTGGGCCCGCATGTGCGGATTTTTGACGCACAGATGCCCGCCAGTGAGATTCAGCAAGCCGTTGATGCTGTTTATCACAGCCAAGAATCTGATCAGTTTGGTTCACAGCGTGT
>JAIXZQ010000150.1 GCA_027489475.1 Methylophilus sp. | reverse complement strand
GTGGTGGATAATATGTTTGGCGGCGATGGCCGCTTTCATACCCGCGTAGAAGGGCGTGACTTTACCGCCACCGAGCAGCGCATTATTCAGCGTATTTTGAACATCATGTTCGAATCCTACGAAAAGTCTTGGGCGCCGGTGTATCCGATTAAGTTTGAATACCTGCGCTCAGAGATGAATACGCAGTTTGCCAATATCGCCACCCCAAATGAGGTGGTGGTGGCGGTGACGTTTAACATTGAACTCGGCCCCAATAGCGGTGAAATGCATTTTTGTGTACCGTATTCCATGGTCGAGCCGATTAAAGATTTGCTGACCTCGCCGTTGCAGGGCGAAAACCTGGGTGGTGATAAACGCTGGGTCAAGCTGATGACACAACAGATTCAGGCCGCAGAAGTCGAGATTGTGGCCAATCTGGCATCGCGCAAGATGACGGTGGCAGACCTGCTGTCGCTGAAAGCGGGCGATGTGATTCCGATTGCCATCAGCGATACGATAGAAGGCCAGATCGACAATATTCCGGTGATGGAATGTCGGTATGGGGTATTTAACGGGCAGTATGCCCTTAGAGTAGAAAAATTGGTTAAGGCCAATGGTGGCCAAGAGCAATTGCAAGGAGAGTCATGATGGCTACAGATCCTGCGAGTCAATTAGAAGAGAACGACATGGAGGCAGCGATGGCTGCGATGGGTATGGCCGAAAACAACGATGTACAAACCATAGCCGAGGACGACTGGGGCGCTGCACTGGCTGAGCAAAGTCAGGCTGAATCCTCTGCCTTGCAAGAACAAGCCAGCAAGACGGCGGTGTTCAATGAGTTTAGTGCCGCCAATAAATTACAAGGCACGCAAAACGATATCGACTTTATCCTCGATATTCCTGTGCAGTTAACCGTAGAGCTCGGCCGCACCAAAATCTCGATTAAAAACCTGCTGCAATTGGCGCAGGGCTCGGTCGTCGAGTTAGATGGACTGGCGGGCGAGCCTATGGATGTATTGGTCAATGGCTGTTTGATTGCACAAGGCGAGGTGGTAGTGGTGAATGACAAGTTTGGTATCCGTCTCACCGATATCATTACGCCGGCAGAACGTATCCGTAAATTAAACCGTTAATTCAGCATGCGATGTTCTTCAATGTGGATGCGTGTAGTCTACTGTTGGCTGATGGTGCAGTGTTATGCGGCACAATTGCATGCTGAAACCACGTCTTTAGCCAAACCAAGCACTGGCGCGCCCTCCGCACTGCCCATGACCAGCGCCCCATCAACGGGTGACAGTCTGGGCCGCATGGTGCTCGGCACCTTGGTGGTGTTGCTGGTGATTGCCGCCATTGCTTGGCTGGTCAAGCGTATATTACCAGGCCACGGCCTGACGCAGCGGGGTGTCATTAGTCAAGTGGGGGGCTTGGCACTCGGGCCGCGTGAGCGGGTTGTGGTGCTCGAAGTGGCTGGCCGCTGGTTGGTGGTGGGCATACAGCCCGGCCAAATGACCGCGCTGGGCGAAGTCACACCGCCCGCACCTGTTGCTGAAGACGAAACATTGGCAGCAGCGATGAAGCCCACCGAGGCCACGTCGGTGGATGCCTCCGCACCGTTTGCCCAACGCTTGCAACAAGCGATGCAAACCACCTTACAAAATGCGGTCTCTAGCCGCCTCAAATCCCGCAAAAACGCCCCTTGAGTCGTTTATATCCGGCCTTTGATTTAGGGGCGGTTGTCTTACACTCACCTTATATTGTGATGGTTGTGCGTATTGTGCAGCCTTTTATTAGGGTGACCGCATGTCTGTTAGTTTCAGGTCTCAAATCGATCCGTTGTTTCAATGTCTCGCGCTGACCAAGTCTTTGTGTCGTCTGCTACCTTGGCTGTGGCTGGTGGTGTTCGCCAGTCTGTTACTCCCTGGGTTGGGCATGGCTGCCGAAGGCTTGCCGATTGGCACTGTGACGCCCGCAGCGGGCGGTGGTCAAGATTACACGCTCAGCTTGCAAACCCTGATACTGCTGACCGCGCTCACGTTTATCCCTGCGGCGCTGCTGATGATGACGGGCTTTACCCGCATCGTCATTGTGTTGTCACTGTTGCGCCAAGCCTTGGGCACGCAGTCGGCGCCATCTAACCAAGTGTTGATAGGCTTAGCCCTGTTTATCACTTTTTTTGTCATGGGGCCGGTCTTCGACAAAATTTACACCGAGGCTTATCAGCCTTTGTCGGAGAGCAAAATCACCATGCAAGAAGCGTTAGACCGTGGCGTGTTGCCGCTCAAAGGGTTTATGCTCAAGCAAACACGTGAGAATGATTTGGCCATGTTTGCCAATATGGCGCACAGCGAGGCGCTGCAAACGCCAGAGCAAGTGCCATTGCGCATATTGGTGCCTGCCTTTATGACCAGTGAGCTGAAAACGGCGTTTCAGATTGGCTTTGCTATTTATATTCCGTTTTTAATCATTGACATGGTGGTGGCCAGTATTCTGATGGCCATGGGCATGATGATGGTGTCACCAGCCATTGTGTCGTTGCCGTTTAAATTAATGTTGTTTGTGTTGGTGGATGGCTGGCAGTTATTGCTGGGCTCGCTGGCACAAAGTTTTGTCATGTAAGGCCTGATTGGCCGAGCGACTGGAGCGTAGTATGAGTCCCGAACAAGTCTTGACCTTGGGCAGTGAAGCCATGCAAACCACCTTGCTGGTGTCGGCGCCCGTGTTATTAACGGCCTTATTGATAGGCTTACTGGTCAGTGTGTTTCAAGCGGCCACGCAAATCAACGAACAAACTTTGTCGTTTATCCCCAAGCTGGTAGGGGTGCTGGCGGCGTTGTTGATTGCAGGCCATTGGATGCTGATGACCATGGTCGATTATATGCACCATATTTTTACCATGATTCCGCAATTGGTTAATTAAGCCCGCTCCTTTCCGCAAAACCCCGCACCATGCTGACCATACACGCCGCCGACCTGCAAGTCTGGATCGTGCAACTGCTGTGGCCCTTAATCAGGGTGCTGGGCTGTATCGCAGTGATTCCTTTATTTAGCCATCCGGCGATTCCGCAGCGCATCAAACTAGCTATCGGCATTGTGATTACTTTAGCCATTCTGCCGGGCATCCAAGTGCCCGCCATTGAGGTGTTGTCCTGGCAAGGGCTGTTGTCACTGCTGGCACAGTTTCTTATCGGCATCAGCATGGGGTTTGTCATGCGCATCTTATTCACAGCCGTTGAAATGGCGGGGTTTATGATGGGGATGAGCATGGGCCTGGGCTTTGCCAGCTTTTATGATCCGCAAGCCGAGGGCCAAACCAACGCGGTCGCACAGTTTGTCACCATGCTGTCCTTACTGATTTTTATCAGTCTGGACGGCCATTTGATTGTGGTGGCGGTGATGTTGCAAAGTTTTGAAACCATGCCGATTACCACGCAGCACTGGCAGTTAAACAGTCAGGCGATTGCCAGCCTGGGCGGCCATATATTTTCACAAGGCTTGTTGATGAGCTTGCCAGTGATTGCCAGTTTGCTGATTACCAATATGGCGCTGGGGATACTGACCAAAGCTGCGCCGCAGTTTAATATTTTTGGGATTGGTTTTCCTATCACTATAGGCGTCGGGCTGCTGATGATCTGGCTGAGTTTGCCTGCCATGGTGCAGCCGATTAATCATTGGCTCATAGACGCTCAGCAGCAGATGTTGCAAGTGTTGCAATAGCGGTCTTTATTCTTTTTTTCCCTCGTCATCATCTTTTCTCGACACTGCGCTTAATGCACAGCATCAAGCAACACTGCGTTTACAAAAAAATCACTCCACCGTGCTTACGCAGGGTGGGGCTGCAGAGGAGGATGCGGTTAAATCAAGCTGAATAAGGACAAATTAGAGGTGGCGGTAAATGCCTTTTGTGCCGCTTGCAAAATCGTTGTTTTCTTAGAGATATCCGACAAGGCTTGGGCGTAATCGAGGTCTTGCAGCTTAGACAGCGATTCGTCGTATTGCAGGTCTAAGCTCTCACCTGTGGTTTTTAAGGTATCTAGCAGGTTTAAATTACTGCCAATTTCAGCGCGTGCCCCCAGCACCCGATTGAGCGCTGTTTGCATACCGCTAAT
>JAIXZQ010000166.1 GCA_027489475.1 Methylophilus sp. | reverse complement strand
ATCAAACGCTGCAGGCGCAGTGGAACGTAGCCAAATACAATCAGGCGGTAGGCGTGTGCCCATGCCCAGATCAGAGTGCCTCCATCATTTTTTTATGCGCTTACGCGCCGTCGTTATCACTAGACGTTGGCATCTACCGCGTCGGATGACGATCAGTTGTTCTAGGCTGTTGATTGCCGCGTCATTGGCTTTGTTGTCGTTATCACGGCTACATGCAGCGCCAGCGCAGCAGATGGCCTTGACTGCGCCACAACTGCAACAGATGCAATTGCAATGGGCGCCGTTGCAAGCGGCCACCGACAGCGTGTCGGTGAGTTATCCGGCAGAAGTGCAGTTGCCCCCCGCTCAAACCCGCGTGGTCACCGCGCCGCAAGCCGGGTTAATTACCCAGTTGATGGTCAGCGTGGGTGATAGGGTCAAGCAAGGTCAAGTGCTTGGGCAACTCAGCAGTCCGAATCTGGTGGCTTTGCAAAGCCAGTATTTGCAAAGCCTGACGCAGGCACAGCTACACAGCGAGGCACTCAAGCGTGATCAAGCCTTGTTTAAAGACGGCATCATTGCACAGCGCCGCATGCAAGAGACACAAAGTGCCTACGACACCAGTCAGGCGCTGTTACACCAGTATCAGCAAACCTTGCGGCTCGCCGGCATGAGTGCGGCAGCCCTGCAACAACTGGCAGAGCAACGTCAGCTGCATCACAGTTTGGCCATTATCGCCCCGATCAGCGGACAGATAATGGAGCAACAACAACAGGTAGGCGCGCGGGTAGAGATGGCAATGCCGCTATATACCATCAGCCAACCCAGCCCTTTGTGGTTGTTGATCCAAGTGCCGCTTAATGAGGTGGGGCGCTGGCGTCCGGGCATGACAGTGCGCTTGCCTCATCAGCAGCTCACGGCAAAGGTGGATGCCGTGTTGCGGCAACTGAATAAAAATAGCCAGACGACGCAGGTACGCGCGGTGTTGAGCCAGGGCGCAGAACAAGTTTTGCTTGGGCAAATCGTGGATGTGGCCTTAGTGGGCGAGACGCCTGCCACCGCAGCTGCACAAACGGGCCGCTATCTGGTGCCAATCACCGCGGTGGCTAGACAGGGCGAGCAGGCATGGTTGTTTGTGCAGCAGCGAGGCGGTGTGCGTGTGACCCCGGTGCAGGTCTTGCAAGCGCAGGGGCAACAGCTGTTGATTCAAGCGCCTTTGCCTGCAACCACACAGATTGCGGTGCAAGGCGTGGCCGCGTTAAAAGGCCATTGGCTGGGCATGGGGGGGGAATAACACATGCTAAATTGGCTGATAGAAACCGCGCTTAGGCAGCGCTTACTCACCGGGGTGGGTGCACTGGCGCTGTTGTTTGCTGGCTGGCACGCCTACGACACCATTGCCATCGACGCGTTTCCCGATGTGTCATCCACTCAGGTCAAAGTCATTATGAAAGCGCCCGGCATGACGCCGGAAGAGGTCGAGGCCAGAATCACTGCGCCGATTGAGGTCGAGATGTTGGGCATCCCCAAACAAAGCAGCTTAAGGGCGGTGGCCAAGTATGCGCTGACGGACATCACCATCGATTTTGAGGATGGCACCGATATTTACTGGGCACGTCAGCAAGTCACTGAGCGGCTGAATAATGCATTGCCGTCGCTACCTGAAGGCGTGTCTGGGGGCATTGCGCCGATGACCACGCCGCTGGGTGAGATGTTTATGTTCACCATTGAGTCTGACCAACTCAGCCTGCAAGAAAAACGTGCATTGCTCGACTGGGTGATCCGGCCGCGCTTACGCACTGTGCCGGGGGTGGCGGATGTCAACGCGCTGGGCGGGCTGGTACGTAGTTTTGAAATTGTGCCAGACAACGCCAAATTGCTTGCGCGTGGCCTGAGTTTGGCCGACCTGCAACAAGCGCTGCAAGACAACAACCGTAATGATGGGGCTGGGCGACTGCAAGATGGTGAAGAAGCCCTGTTGGTGCGCGCAGAAGGCGCATTTAAAAACCTAGAGGATGTGGCCAATACACTGTTAAAAAGCCCACCCGGCAGCCCGGTGCGGATTGCGGATGTGGCCGAAGTGCGTATCGGTGCGCTGACCCGCTACGGCGCTGTCAGTCGTAATGGGCAAGGCGAAGCGGTAGAAGGCTTGGTACTGGGCTTGCGCGGGGCCAATGCCAGACAAGTGGTGGCGGGCGTGCGGGCCAAGCTCGATGAAATGGCACCAGCATTGCCTAGCAGTGTGCATATTCAAGTGTTTTATGACCGCGGCCATCTGGTCGAGCGCGCCGTGCATACGGTCAATAAAGCCTTGTTTGAGGCGGTGATTCTGGTGTTGGTTTTGTTGGTGTTGTTTCTCGGCAATCTACGTGCAGCGCTCACTGTGGCTTGCGCCTTGCCGCTGGCCATGCTCGCGACCTTTTGGCTGATGCAAACCAGTGAGATGTCCGCCAATTTAATGTCCCTCGGCGGGTTGGCCATTGCCATCGGCATGCTGGTCGATTCGGCGGTGGTGGTGGTAGAAAACATTGTGGAACATTTAGCCCATGATGCTGCACATAGTCCCGCTTTGTCGGCCGCAGCACAGGCCGCGCACAAACGGTCGGTGATTTTAGCCGCCATGCGTGAAGTCAGCCTGCCCGTGGGAGCGGGCATCTTGATTATCATCACAGTGTTTTTGCCCTTGCTGACACTGCAAGGCTTGGAAGGCAAGTTATTTGCGCCGGTTGCACTCAGTATTATGTTTGCCCTAGGTGCATCGTTGTTGCTGTCGTTAACCGTTATTCCGGTGTTGTCGTCTGTGCTGATTAAACAACAGGCAGAACAAACGCCTTGGTTAATGCGACATCTGAATCGCTGGTATGCCCATAGTTTGCAGCGCGCAATGCAACACCCGCGCTGGGTGGTGTCGGTGGCCGCAGTTTTACTGTTGCTCACAGTGCTGGTTTATCCGCTGATAGGCAAAACCTTTATGCCGACCATGGATGAAGGCGACCTGATCATAGGCACCGAAAAACTGCCTTCGATTGCCTTGTCGCAGAGCATAGACACGGATACACATCTGCAAAAAACACTGCTGGCACAGGTGCCAGAGATTGCTGGCGTTTATTCGCGGGTGGGTTCAGACGAGCTGGGGTTAGACCCGATGGGCGTCAACCAAAGTGATAACTTTTTGCTGCTCAAGCCGCGTGAAAGCTGGCAAGTGCCGGATAAAGCAGCATTAATCAATCGCTTGCGACAAGTTATGCACAGTGTGCCCGGTCTGGATTACAACTTTACGCAGCCGATTGAAATGCGGGTCAATGAGATGATTTTAGGCGTGCGCGGCGACTTGGCGCTGAAACTGTTTGGCCCAGACTTAAAAGTGCTGGACCAAAAAGCACAAGAGATCATTCGCGTACTGGAATCTGTGCCAGGCAACCAAGATGTCTACACGCCGCAAAACAGTGGCGTGCAATATTTGCAAGTGCGCATCGACCGCGTGGCCGCCGGGCGCTTAGGCTTGAGTGTGGCCGATATAAATACGCTGCTGCAAAGCCAACTCGAAGGTCGCCTAATAGGCATCGTGCTAGAAGGTACGCGACGGACTCCGGTGCTGCTGCGAGGCAGTCAAGTGCTGCGTGAATCGGCGACCGATTTCAGTCAATTGCGTCTGGCTTTACCGCAAGGCGGCAGTGTGCCACTGGCCAGTGTGGCGCACGTGGTGCGTGAAGAAGGCCCAGTGAAGATAGACCGCGAGCGCGGTAACCGCATGGTGGTGGTGACAGCCAATGTGAAAGGCCGTGACCTCGTCAGCTTTGTTGAGGCGGCCAAGCAAGCCGTGACGCAACGCGTGCCTTTGCCTGAAGGCTATTGGCTAAAATGGGGCGGCCAGTTTGAAAACCAACAACGTGCGGCGGCGCGTTTGGCCATTGTGATTCCAATCGCTATCACGCTGATTGCATTGCTGCTATATCTGACCTTTGGCACCTTTTCGCGTGCCGTGTTGGTGCTGGCCAATATTCCTTTTGCCATGATAGGCGGCGTGTTTGCCTTGTGGTTGTCTGGCGAATATTTGTCGGTACCCGCCTCGGTGGGCTTTATCGCACTGCTTGGTATTGCCGTGCTCAATGGCGTGGTCATGGTCAGTTATTTTCAACAATTGGCGCAGCAAGGCGTGCCCGCTGAGCGCATCGCCTATGACGGTGCACAGCGCCGCTTGCGGCCCGTGTTGATGACCGCCAGCATCACCGCTTTTGGCTTGGTGCCGTTGTTGTTTGCCAGCGGGCCCGGCGCCGAAATTCAGCGTCCATTGGCCATCGTGGTGATAGGCGGGCTGATCACGGCTACCTTCTTAACCTTGTTTGTGCTGCCGATTTTGTATCAGCACTTTTTTGGCCGTCCAGCGCAGACTCCAAGCTGATGATCATCCTTGAGCGTGCGGCGATACGCCCTGCAGGCGCAGTTGCGGTGGCAGGGTGGCATGCGCATCCCGCCGCCTTGTCCACTGACAGGGCGGGGGGGCTATGGCACAATAGCGGTCTGAGTGACCCCTATGAATTTATTGGCCATCGAATCTTCCACCGAAACCCTTTCATTGGCGCTGCAAACGGCGGCAGGCATCACTGCATTTGATGCCGTCACCGGGCCGGCGGCATCGCAACGTATTTTGCCCGAAATCCAACGCTTGCTGTCGGCGGCAGAATGTACGCTGACACAGCTCGATGGGATTGTTTATGGCATGGGGCCGGGTGCCTTTACCGGCGTTAGGGTGGCTGTAGGCGTGACGCAAGGTCTGGCATTTGGTGCACAACGGCCAGTGGTTGGCATTAATGCTTTATTGGCTACGGCGGAGTCGGCATGGCTGGCCCATGGCGTGCGCCGCATCATTGTTTGTCTCGATGCGCGCATGGGCGAGGTGTATCATGCCGTCTATACGCGGCAAACTGAAGCCCCATCGCCGCATAGCCCGCTGCCTCTCGCCGCTTGGCAAATGCAAACCGCACCCATGGTGTGCAAACCGCAAGAGGTGGTAGCGGTGGACGGTGACGGCTGGTGGGGCGTCGGTTCGGGCTGGGGGGTGTATGCCGCGCTTTTGCAGTCACGCTATGGCAGCCAGCTCGCAGCCTGCGATGCTCAATGCTATCCAAAGGCCAGCGCTATGCTGTCGTTGGCGGGCCCCATGGTCGCCCGCGGTGAAGTTACTGCCGCTGAGATGGCCGCCCCGTTGTATGTCCGTAACCGGGTTGCGCTGACCGCGGCCGAGCGTGCACAAGGCATGACCTTGTAATGGACCCTATAATGATGAGCACAATCCGCAATGCGCACAGTCCGTTACTGTTGAGCGCCCATTAGCCTGCCATGATGACCCACGCATCTATACAGCCGCGCGCCTTATCCGCTGTGAGTTTTCGGCCCATGACCTTGGACGATTTGGACGTGGTGATGCATATTGAGCCTACGCTGTACAGCCATCCTTGGACGCTGGGAAACTTTAAAGACTCGTTGCAGGCCGGACACAGTGCCTGGGTGCTGACCTTAGCAGGCGAGATTGCCGGCTATGCCGTCATGATGCTGGTGCTGGATGAAGCGCATCTTTTAAATATCAGTGTGGCACAGGGGGCACAGGGGCAAGGCCATGGCCGCGCGTTGTTGCAACAGATGATTACCCTTGCGCGCCATCATCAAGCGGCTAATATGTTTCTCGAAGTGCGCGTTAGCAATACCAGCGCAATTGGCTTATACGAATCCCAAGGGTTTTGTGAGATGGGGCTGCGCCGCAATTATTATCCCGCCGCCCATGGCCGCGAGGATGCCGTATTAATGGGATTGGCGCTGTAATGGAGATGCCTGGGTGAGTCTGAGCCGCGAAGACGTGTTACGAGAGCTGGAGCTGTGGCCATTGTGGCGTTTACGCCACCCGTCTGCGCCATCTGCCGTGGTGGATAGCGACATGCATCAAGCCCCCGCGCAAGCGCCGCAGTCAACCGCTGCCAGCGCGTTACAAACCGCGTCAGTGGCGCCTGAAGCGCATGCGTCAAGTGCGCCCCTCGCGCACCCGCTGGCCGATGCTGCTGAAGCCACGGCCATGGCTCATCAACCGCCACAACATGCGTTGACGGATACTACAATGTTAGCGCTGACTTCGTCTGTTGACCCTGTTGAGACTACAGAGGTACAGTCATCCATAAATATACAGCCCCCGGTCGACACACACACCGTAATAGACGTGCAGACACCGCCGGTGGCGTCGGCGCCAGTGCAAGCATCCATCGAATCCCCCGCTGCCGTTGATAGGCTTTCTACCCCAGATATTTCTCAGCCTATGACGGCCATCATTACAACAGACTGGTTATTGTTGAGTACTCCACCCACTGATCAACACCTTTCGGAGTCCTGCGCGACCTTGTT
>JAIXZQ010000388.1 GCA_027489475.1 Methylophilus sp. | reverse complement strand
TCCCAGCGCGTTTGCGCCAAAAAGCGCGAGGTGACCGAGCCTTCTTGCACTGATTTGCCATGATTAATGCTGGTCTGTGTCACGTTTGACAACACCCAATGGTCATCGGCAAACGCGCCTTTATCGGCATGACTGATGCTCTGCAAGCGAAATCCCGCATCAAAATCAAAAATGCGGATATCCATCAAACTGGTGTCCGGCAACACGGTGGCCACATTCACAAAACTACTGCCATCTTTAATCCATAAGCCCGAGGCAAAGTCTTGCGCGATGACCGAATCGGTGGCTTGAATGCGAATACGCTGCGCCATTTTTTCGCTCAACGGCGCAATCATCTCGCCGATTAAAAAGGTGACCACTGCAAAGGTCAGGCCGATGCCAAGCAAAATGCGCGTGATGGACTGTAATGAAATACCACTGGTACGCATGACAATTAGCTCTGAGCTGGCCGCCATTGCACCCAAGGTGTAGATGATGCCAAGCAATACGGCGACTGGAGCCACCTCATAGACATGGCCGGGAATACTGAGACCCACATAGACCAGCATGCTATTGATGCCATAGTGTCCTCGTCCCAGGCTGTCGAGTTCTTGCAGCAAGTCAAAAAACGAAAACATGGCCAGCAAGCCCAGCAGTACCAGCAGAATATTAAAACTGATTTCGCGCCAGAAATAGCGCCGCAGAATGCTGAGATTCATCGTTGCTGTCCTCTGCGCGAGGCCGCTTTGCGCAATGACAGCGCGCTGAGCCAGGTGGGTAACAGCGGCTGCAAGGTGCTTCTACGGTGATAGAGATAGCCACCCAACAGCATAAAACTCAGATGCACAGGCCATAGGCCGACAAACAGCGGCAGTTTGCCCTGCGTTAGCCAGGCCTGAAAAATACTGAGTAGATTGTTATAGACAATAAAAATCAAGATGGCAAACATGACATTGAGCGAGCGCCCTGCACGCGGATCAACAAAGCTGAGTGGCAGCGCCAGCAAGACCATCACCAACGTTGAGATGGGCATGGCAAAGCGCCAGTGCAGTTCAGCGTGGTCTGCCGGCGCGTCACCGCCGAGTAAAGATTGCGTCGACTTGTTTTGCGTAGAGGTGACCGCAGGCGCAGCCTCTTTAGTCTCAATACGAATATCGTAGCGCTCAAACTCGGTGGTTTGCACTTCTAGCGAGTTGGGAATCACTTCATAGCGACGACCATGCTGTAAGCGCAAAAAATTGTCGCCATTGGGGGCTTGAAAGCGGGTGCCGGTATTGGCGGTGATGATGCCGGTTTTGCCATTTTGCCGTGACTGCACAAAGATGTTTTTGACTTCATAGCCCAGCTTGTCAAATCCCTCAATAAAGTAGATGCGGTCGCCACTGGTCGATTCTTTAAAAGTGCCGGGGCTGATAGTCGAAAACTCGTCGCGTTTTTTTAGCTGATTGCGGTAGTTTTCGGCTTTCTCATTGGCCCAAGGCAAAATAATCAGGCTAAACACACTGATAATCACAACGATGGGGGCGACAAAGCGCATAATGGGCCCCAGCCATTGACGCAGGCTCAGCCCGGCACTCATCCAGATCACCATTTCAGAATCACGGTGCCAACGGGTGAGCGTGAGCAGCGTGGCCAAAAAAATGGCCAAAGACAGCATCATAGGCATGAATTGAATCAGGTTAAATGTCAGCAAGGTGCCGATGGCATCATTCGGCAACACGCCTCTAGACACTTGACGCACGATGTTGCCCGCGCGCTGTGCGACGACGATACCCAGAATAATCAGGAAGATGGCAGAGGTGGAGGACATCAGCTCTGCCGACAATGCGCGCCTAAACAGTTTCAATTTAACTGCACCGCTTTTAAATCAGCCTAAAACACACGATAATACGGTCAACCATAGTGCCCACTGCATGAAGAGACAAAGGATAAAGATGGAATTTAGCATAAAAACGTCAGCCCCGGAAAAATTGCGCACCGATTGCTTGCTGGTCGGCATTTATGAGGGTCGTAAGCTGACTGACCTGGCCAAAGCATTAGATGCTGTCAGTGACAAAGCCATTTCTTTGGCGCTTAAATCAGGCGATTTGGAGGGCAAGGCGGGTACCACGTTAATGTTACGTCAGGTGGCCGGTATCAGCGCCCCGCGCGTATTGTTGGTGGGCTTGGGTAAAGCCGATGCTTGGTCACTGAAAAGTTTGCGTACCAGTGTGCGGGGTGCCCTAAAAGCGTTACCTGCGGGGGTGCAACAGGTGGCGACAGATTTGGCCGTGTTGCCGATTAAAAAAACGCCTATCAAACACAGCGCAGCCGCCTTAGCAGAAACCGTGCTTGAGGCGACGTATCAAGTCAATGCCATTAAAGCGCAAGCAGCAGAGCCGCATCCTTTGCAGCAAGTCACTGTGCTGGTGGATAAAGCCGCACAATCAGACGCAGAAGCTGGGCTGATACAAGGGCAGGGCTTGGGACTGGGCGTGGCTTATGCGCGGGATTTAGGCAATTTGCCGCCGAATATTTGTACGCCCAGCTATCTGGGCAAACAGGCCGAAAAACTGGCCAAAGACTATGGCTTTAAGGTTGAAGTGCTGGAGCAGGCCGCCATCGAAAAACTCCAAATGGGCTCCTTTTTGGGCGTGACGCGTGGCAGCGAAGAACCGCCGCGCTTTATTGTTTTGCAGCATCTGCATGGCAAAAAATCGCAAAAACCGGTGGTGCTGGTGGGCAAAGGCATCACGTTTGACACCGGCGGCATCTCGTTAAAGCCCGGCGCAGACATGGATGAGATGAAATATGATATGTGCGGGGCCGCTTCGGTACTGGGCGTTTTTAAAGCTTTGGGCGAACTCAAGTTGCCGCTCAATGTTGTGGGCCTGATTCCAACCTGTGAAAACATGCCCAGTGGCCGTGCCACCAAGCCGGGCGATATCCTGACCAGCATGTCTGGCCAAACCATAGAGGTGTTGAACACCGATGCCGAAGGTCGCTTGATTCTGTGTGACGCGTTGACCTATGCAGAGCGCTTTGAACCGGCTGCCGTCATTGATATTGCCACTTTGACTGGCGCTTGCGTGATTGCCTTGGGGCACCACGTCAGTGGCCTGTTTGCCAACAATGATGCGCTGGCCAATGCCTTGCTGGCAGCGGGTGAGCAATCGGGAGACCGCGCTTGGCAAATGCCACTGCTGGATGACTACCAACCTCAACTGGACAGCAATTTTGCCGACATGGCTAATATTGGTGGCCGTGCCGCGGGCAGTATTACCGCTGCCTGTTTCTTGTCCCGCTTTGCCAAAAACTACGACTGGGCACATCTGGATATCGCGGGGACCGCTTGGAAATCAGGCAAGGAAAAAGGCGGGACCGGGCGTCCCGTGCCGCTGTTGCTGACCTATTTGCTGGCGCAGTCAGCCGCTTAAGCGGGCATGACCAAAGTTCGTTTTTACACGGATATTGTTGACCTGTCTGCGATGGTATCTCAGCTGGTCATGCAGGCACGCAGTAAGCAACGCAAGGTGACGGTGTATTTGCCGGATGCGGCACAGGCGCAGGCCTTGAGTCAGCAGTTGTGGGCGCACGACCCCGTCACTTTTATGCCGCATGTATGCGCCGATGCGCCGCATGCCGCCTTGACCCCTGTGCATCTGGCCTGGCAACCCGAGCAGATTACCCAGGATGATATTCTGATTAATTGCCAACCGACTTTGCCGCGGTTTTTTAGCCGCTTT
Source organism: Methylophilus sp. (assembly GCA_027489475.1). GTDB lineage: Bacteria > Pseudomonadota > Gammaproteobacteria > Burkholderiales > Methylophilaceae > Methylophilus. Next base: position 525 of record JAIXZQ010000388.1, on the reverse strand, counting down.
CGCCATGTCTGCGAATTAATCGGGCAGGATGAACCCGACAAAGTGGCCGGGCGTCAGCGCTGGGCGTTTTACCGTGACCGCGGCTACGAAATTCAGCATGTCACCACGCCCAGGCGTGGCTGACCGGCTTGACCAGGAGGATGTGTGGAGCCTACCGAGATTCCAGTATTGACCAAAGTTGTTCACAAAGGCAAATCGACGCAGGTGGTCAACGATGAGTTGATTCAACAACTGAAACAGGCCTTGTTGCCTGACATCATGTCGCAGGTTGAACGCCACCTCAATGAGCAAAGTCAGCAGGCGGCGCAAAACCAACAAGTGCTGTCTCAGGCGCGCATGGGCGAACATATTCAGCGCATTGAAGAAGCCTTTATTGAAGCCATGCAACAACGCAGTCAGCTGTTGGTGCAGAGTCTAGAACAGCAGGTCACCCAGCTCAGCACGCAGCAGCAGTCGCAAGAGCTAGCCTTACAAAAACATTTAGAGGCGGTGCAACAGCAACAGATACAGGCGTTTGAGTCTAAG
>JAIXZQ010000246.1 GCA_027489475.1 Methylophilus sp. | reverse complement strand
TATCAGGCACAGTGCCTGGTGTTGAACCAAACCTGTTCCACAATGAGGGTGCAGTGCAATTGGCAGGGGCTCCTGGAACCACTGTTGAGCTGCAAACCTCGGATGATGGCGTTCCAGACGACTTCTTTAACCGACTGGTTGTGGTGCCCGCTGCAAGAAATAACGGGGGTACTTTTGAGGCATGTACTGTTGCAAACAGTCCAGTACCGACTGCAATTCGTCCAGGGATTAACTCAAATGTTGATGTACTTGCCAATGCTGCAAACTTCTTAAACAAAATCAATGACCGTTTTGAAGATGGCGATTGTCACCTTGTTGCCGCCTTTGGCTTTGGTAATGATGCAGCCAAGAGCACCACGGGGTCTGCAGTTGCCATTGCATCAGCACCGACATATGTGAGCAATGTCATCAACCCAGCCAGAGACTATGCACGTTATATTGCATTGTTCCATTTAGGCTCAGTTGAAAATCAAACAGATATCCCGGCAGCTAACATCTTCAGAAAACCAGTCTTGGTAGGCGTGGTTGACCCAGAAGGTAAATTAATCGACCAAAACATCGCAGTTTCTAACACCACAACACAGCAATAAGCGTAGCGCAAGCCAGGTGTTAAGCCAAAAGACAGTGCCGCAAGGTGCTGTCTTTTTGGTGTCTTTGCAAATGACTTTTGATAACAGCACGTTATTTCAGCGTGCTGTTATCAAAGGTTTAATCAATCGTCACAGAGCGTGCTTACACGCCGACGGATCGTCTGCCCTGCGCAAGTATGGGCACGTCGAACCAATCATTCAATTGGGGAATGTGGGTGTTGTTGGGTCTGCAAAAACACAACATAGGGGTCATGGTGCATCGGCAATCAGGATTCACCTTGCTGGAGTTGCTGGTGGTGGTCGGCTTGCTGGCTATCGTCGCCGGTCTAGGTGTCGCAGCCTATGACAGTAGCGGCGATAACGAGCGCATCGGTGTGCAACTCGCGCAGAGTGAAATGGCCGAGTTGGTCAAGGCATTGCGGCAGTTTAAGCGCGATGTGGGCGTCTACCCTGCGGTGCCTGACGCACAAATCATCCCGCTACCCAGTCTGCATCCTGCGGAGTTCAAGCAGCTGTTCCAGTTTACCGATGTTGAAGACAATGACACCGGCGATGCTGTGGCCGATGGGCGCGACGATGTTGGTGGCTATCCGCGCTTTAACAAAGACACCGGCCGCGGCTGGCGTGGCCCCTATCTGCAACCACGCGGCATTGGCTGCGTAAGCTTTGATGCGTCGCCTGGCATCCCGAATGGGCTGGCTACGGTCGCCAAGATGGATCCATTTAGACACAGCCCGTCTATCAGTCATGTGCAATGGCTGGCGTATGACAGTAACAATGCCTGTCAGTCAGGAAACCCCGTGGTAACTGGCCAGCTGGGCAGCCCATACTTATTACTGGATATGGACGACCCTGTGCGAGCACGTATCGTCAGCCTAGGGCCAGATGGCCTGTTTGCCGGTAATCATCCAACCAACGTTTGTTTGCCTGCGGTAAACAGCGATGACTTAGTCCTCTGCCTATGAAGCCATCGATGTATCTTAACCACGGCTTTACTTTGCTGGAATTACTGCTGGTGGTGTTTCTGCTGGGCGTCATTGCCATGACCAGCTTTGCCGTGGTGCAAGACAGCGACGACCAGCAACGCTATGACGCCACCAAAACCTATTATCAACTGATTAAAAAAGCCATCATTGGTGAGCCATATAGCCCCCTCAACAGCGACCCCTCGCTGTCAGGATTTGTTGCGGATATCGGGCGCTTGCCACGCTGTTTGCGCGAGCTTGTCGAGCGCACCGGCTGTGATGCCAGCAGTGTGTCTGATGATTTGCCAAGTTGGGCACAAGATGCTGACACCTTGGTATGGAGCGGCTGGCGTGGCCCTTATTTGCCAGGCTTGCCAGAATCTGGTGGCCTCGCCTTCAGAGATGGCTGGGGAAATCAAGGCGCTGCCATAGCCAATGGGGCTAACAACCCCGATGCCGTCAATTATGGGTGGTTATTTGGGGCGGGGGCCGCCAATGCAACGGCATGCAGCGCAGCCAATGTGGCACAAATGCAACCGGGCTGGTTGCTGGTACAAAGCTGTGGCAGCAATGGTCAGGTAGATCTCACGCCCAATAGCAGTTATGCCGATGATTATCCTGTGATGGTCAACGGCCAACAACTGCCTATGCTGGTGGAGGCAGACTATCAAAATGGGCTGGGGCTGGATTGGCAAACAGTGCAGGTCGAACTGGTCAATGATGCCGGCATTGCGCTGGAAGTTGCCGCCGACAGCCTGCGCTTAAGCGTCAACTATCCCATCAACGGCAGTTTGCCCATATGCCCGGTGGCGGGTGGGGTTGGCTGTCCTGCCGGTGCGGCGTTCACGCCGTTTTTAAGCAACCCGTTTCCAGAGCTGGGGCTAAACAGCAGCGGCAGTGGCACACGCTTGAGTGTGGGTGCTGGGCAGACGCTAGTGTTTCCAGCAGGCAGTAGCTATGCTGCGCCCACCCTCAGTGTGTTTCAAACCGGTGCGGTCAGCTTTTCGGCAGGCAGCCAACTTGTCTTGAGCGGCTGCCAAGCCACTGCCCCCTGCCAAGTCACCGTCACAGGCAACGCAACCTTTGACCCCGGTAGCCATACCTTGACAGCCAATGCCGCACTCACGCTAGACGTGCCGCCTGCCAATGTTGCCAGTGTTCAGTTTGCGGTGACCGGGCTACTCAGACCCTATGTGGATGTGCCCGCAGGCAGCAGTTTGGATGGGCAAACCATCACGCTGCCTGATGCGACCAGCTTAACGCTAAACAACGCTGTGGTGCTGACGCAAGGCCCGGCCGGCCCAAGAGCCATTCTTAATGTCACCTCATCACCCGCGACGCTGACCGCCGATGCCGACCTGCTTGCAATCGGCCCACGCATTAGCGTCACCAACAGCACAGACCGCTTTGTGGTACCGCCCGGCAGCCAGCTTACCAATG
>JAIXZQ010000054.1 GCA_027489475.1 Methylophilus sp. | reverse complement strand
GCGGTCACGGATAGACTTGGCCACCACAGGCTGTGTCGCTAGCCGCTGTGTGGTACCTAACAGCAGGTTCACCGCCTCGGTGGTGAGGGCATGTTCTTCGGTAATCCGTACAAAAATGCTGTCGCGCAGCGTGCGGTCATCGAGCAAATCAGCGTAGTGCCGCGCCACCAGCAAATCGGTTTTGGCCAACACCATATCGACATTGTGTATCAAGGTATTAAACAACGGCCAATGCGCTTGCATCTCATGCAGCGTCTCTAGGCGTGTCGCGGTGAGGCTGGCATCCTGCTCAAGATATTGGTGAATGGCACTGCCCAAGCCATACCAGCCCGGCAACAACAAGCGACATTGTCCCCAAGAAAAGCCCCAAGGAATCGCCCGCAGGTCTTCAATGCGTCGGGTAGATTTTCGCGCGGCCGGACGGCTGCCCAAATTCAGGCTGGCGATTTCATTTATCGGCGTGGTGCTAAAAAAATACTCGGCAAAACCGGGAGTTTCGTACACCAGACTTCGATAGCTGGTCATGGCGAGGGTGGACAGGGTTTCCATCACACCTTCAAAGGTGCGGCGTTTGGCTGGCGCCAATTGATCGGTCGGAAACAAGGTCGCATCCAAGGTGGCGGCCACCAGGGTCTCGAGGTGCTGACGGCCTACCACTGGGTCGGCGTAGCGTGTAGAGATAATCTCCCCTTGTTCGGTCAAGCGTATCTGACCATCGACGGTACCAACGGGCTGCGCCATGATGGCCTGATAGGTGGGGCCGCCACCTCGCCCCACCGTGCCGCCGCGGCCATGAAACAGACGCAGTTTAACCTTGGCCTGCTTGAACAGCTCGACCAGCGAAATTTCGGCTTTGTACAGCTCCCAGTTTGAGGTCAAAAAGCCACCATCTTTATTGCTGTCTGAGTAGCCCAGCATCACTTCCTGCTGCAGTCCCTGATAGCGGATGATATGGCGTATGCCAATCAAACTCAGCCACTGCCCCATGATGGTGGGCGCATGGCGCAAATCGGCAATCGTTTCAAACAAGGGCACGATATGCAAATCCAACTGTATCTGTGCCGAGCCCCAAATGCCGCGTAACAGACCCGCCTCACGCTGTAACAGCGCCACTTCCAGCAGGTCAGACAAAGTTTCGGTGTGCGAGATAATGTATTGGCGCACCGTATGTGCGCCAAACTGCGCACGCATCTCACGTACCGCTTGCAACACGCCCACCTCTTTGTGTACCAGCTCAGAATAAGCCTGAAACGGCGAAAACAGCAGGCGTGGCTGCTTGAGCTCCTCTAATAACAACGCAGTTTTCTCGCTTTCACTCAGGCTGGCGTAGTCCAAGTCATAGCCGGCTTTTTGCAGCAACTCATTCACAACCGCCTCATGGATATCCGAAGACTGGCGGATATCCACCGTGGCCAGATGAAATCCAAAGCACTCGATGGCTTTAATCAGTTTGCCTAACCGCGGATACACCAGCGCCTCGCCGCCATGCTGTCGTAACGAGGACGCAATCTGATGCAACGGCTGTAATAGCGCCGTAGGGTCGGCATAGGCTACGGCCTGCGTGTCTTCTGGCTGCGGCCAAGACACCGCAGGCAATAACTGTTGTGCCGTGACGAGCAGCCGGTCGTGGATACCATTCAGTGCCAGCCGGTAAGGTTCATCCAGCCGATGGGGCGACTGGTCATGGGAGGCTAGTGCCAAGGTCAACATCTCCTCCGCCACAGGCACCACCCGGGTTGAGACGGCCAATTCGCGTCGCAAGGCCTGAATTTGTTGCAGATAAAATCGAAACACTGTGGCTGCCTGCAACTGCACGCTGTCACGCAAGGTATCGCCGTTGACAAAGGGATTCCCGTCGCGATCGCCGCCTATCCAGCTGCCCATGCGTAAAAACGCTGGCAGCGGGGTATCGCCACAGACGGTGGACAATGCCAGCTCCATGTCTTGCATCAACTCTGGAATCACATGCAAAAACGTGCTTTCGTAATAGGTCAGCGCATTTTCAATCTCATTGCGCACACTGAGCTTGGAGTGGCGCATCATGCGGGTCTGCCACAAGGCAGTGATGGCGCCCTGCAATAAGCGCTGATTGCGTGCCAGGGGGAGGCTGGTAGATAAATGCGCACGTGCCGCCAGCAGCTCGGCAATTTGCCGCTCGATATCCAGCACGCTTTTGCGCTGCACTTCAGTCGGGTGGGCGGTGAGGACGGGCGAAATCAAGGCCTGCTGTAACAAACGGTGTATCTCGTCTGTGGCCAAGCCTGCGTCTTGTATACGCGCCAAGGAGTGCGCCAACATGCCAGGCTGGGGACGATGTTGTTGCTGATGACTCAGCGCTTGGCTATAAAGGTCTTCTGCCAAATTCACCAGATGTTTGAAATAGGCCAGTGCACGCACCACACGCACCGTATGCTCCAGCGATAAATCGGCAAACAACTGCTCTAGTGCTTGCGAAGCTTGTTGCGCCTGTTGTTCAGCGTGTTGTCTGCTGCTCCGGCTGGCTTCAGAGGGGGGATGAGGTGGAGTGCTTTGGGCATGCTGTGTTGCAAGGCAGTCTCGGCTTTGATGCACATGCCAGGCGGCGTTGCGGATGGCGCGGATTTTTTCTGCGACCTCTGCGCCCTCAACCTGCAAAATGGCTTCATCCAGCAAGCCGCTGAGTAAGGCAATATTGTTGGCTAATTGGGTTTCTGCCTGTTGTTGGGCGGGCGCTAAACTCCCCTGAGCTGCCAGAGGATGCCCCAGCGATAATGAATGCTGTATATGCGCGTGCATGATAACTCTCCTTTACGCTCTTGCATTAGCAACAAGCAGGCCATCTTGGCTACAAATTTTTTTTCCTTAAAAATCAATGCACTGTGAGGTTAAGCCAGTTTTGGCCTCGCAAATAGATCAGCGGTCATGCACGCGCAGCGCTTGCAATGCCACGACACAGTGCAAAGCTACGGGGCGCAACGCGACCAACAAGACAGACGAATGAAAGGGAAGTTTTGCGCAGAACAAAGCAACGCAAGAGACCCAGCGCTGACGACTAGCCGCCACAGACCAGTGTCAGGCATAATAGTGTCATGCACACGTTGAATCTTTTTGACTGGCTTCCGTATTGGGTGACGCAATGGCAACAGATTGCGCAACTGCATCCGGCCTGGGCCAACGTCTATTTGCTGGCTTCGTGCAGCCTGCTGAGCCTGCTGCTGTTTTTAAGCGGCACGGTGTTGGGGGTGTGCGGTCAGTCCTTGTGGGCGATTTTTATCAGTCACCGGGCAGGCCGCCAAGAAGAATCACTGCATTAACCATCGCGTTGCAAGCGCTCAGCGCACATGAATATGGATCAACGGCCTCGTCAGCACATCAGGCCACTTAGTCTGCCACTTAGTCTGACATTTAGCCCGCCGCTAGGGCCGCCGCAATTGCCGCTAATTCAGCCTGCGTATTATCACCAAAATGCTCATACTGCTGCCCTTGGGTTTTGGCATACCAATAGCGGCTGTTCCACGCATCGCCTTCGATTTTATGCAACACCGCGTGCAGCCAGTGCGCATTGGGATGTGTGCTGTCTTGCGCGATGGCATGTGCGTCATGCCAATCCCCGGCTTGCGCCAGCGCAACGGCCTGTTGTAAAAGGCTCAGGTCCGACATCTCAAACACCCTCCTGAAAAATGGTGGTCATGACTGCCCAGGCTGATTAGGCCTTGAACAGTCGGTCTGGCGTGGGGGATGTGCCTAAACAGCGGTGGGATAGCTGATAGTGCCCTTTTGAATAAACTCGATTTTGTAGCCATCAGGATCTTCAACAAAGGCAATGATAATACTGCCATGCTTCATTGGCCCTGCCTCGCGCACCACTTTACCGCCCTTGGCTTTGACTTGTTCACAGGCGGCATAAGCATCTTCAACCTCAATCGCCATATGGCCGTAAGCCGTACCTATGTCATAGCTGGTTTTGCCGTAGTTATAGGTTAACTCTAGGACACTATGCTCATATTCATTGCCATAGCCGACAAAAGCCAAGGTAAATTCACCGTCAGGATAATCCTGACTACGAATCAGCTTCATGCCGAGCACGCCGGTATAAAAATCAATCGATCTTTGTAAATCGCCCACCCGTAACATGGTGTGTAAAATGCGCATACTGTTCTCCTTTAAACGGTTAGAGGTGTCATTTGATGTGTCAGGCTGGCATCCACATTGCGCAAACCGTGCGCTTAGCAGCCTTAACGGCGCGCAACGATGCGCTGATATTTTTCCAGCAATTCTAAGTGGCTTTCGCGGTGGTCTGGGTCTAGCGGTATGCAATTAATGGGGCAGACCTGCTGACATTGCGGCTTGTCAAAATGGCCGACACATTCGGTACATAAATCCGGGTTGATTTCATAAATCTCAGCGCCTTGCGAGATGGCCTCATTGGGGCACACCGGCTCGCATACGTCGCAATTAATACATTCGTCAGTAATAAACAAAGCCATAACAATTATCGGGTCGAGTGTTGCAATTTTTGCTTGATGGCATGTTCGACGCAGGGCGAAACAAACTGGTTCACATCGCCGCCCAGCCGCGCCACTTCACGTACAAGGCTGGAAGAAATAAACATAAATTCCTCCGCAGGCGTCATAAACAGGGTTTCTAACTTGGGATACAGCTTGCGGTTCATGCCTGCCAACTGAAACTCGTATTCAAAATCACTGGCCGCGCGCAATCCGCGAATCACCATTTGCGCGCCTTGCGATTGCACAAACTGCATCAACAACCCATCAAACCCCACTACCCGCACTTGATCACCACTAAACACCGATTCTGCCAAGGCCACCCGCTCGGGCAAGCTAAACAAGGTCTGTTTACTGGTACTGCCGGCCACGGCCACAATGACCTGATCAAACAGATGCGCGGCACGGCGAACAATGTCTTCATGCCCCAAGGTAATGGGGTCAAAAGTGCCGGGGTACACGGCAATGCGAGTTTTATGGCTACTGGGTGCGCTAGGGTTGGGCGGCGTCATGCGGGATCCTCGCTGGCAGGGGTCGCGGATTGAAGCAAGTGGTAATACACTTGTCCGGCCTTGCCAGACTTGACCACCTGCCACATTGCCCCGGATTTTAACGCATATTCTGCTTCTACATACAAATAGCCCGCAGGCGCCAGGTGAGAGGGCAACCGCGGTAACAGCTGATCTAGCCACTGTTTACGGTAGGGCGGATCACAAAAAATCACATCAAAGCGTTGCTGATTGTGCGCCAAAAACTGCAATGCATCTTGTTGACGGATATCTGCCAGCGCCGCCCCCAGCATGGCTTTGTTTTGCAACAAGGCTTGGTAAGGCGCGCGGGCCCATTCCAGCATGGTCACTTGACGGGCATTGCGTGACAAGGCCTCAAATCCCAGCGCGCCGGTGCCGGCAAACAAATCCAAGCAACAACGTCCGGTCAAATCTTGTCCCAGCCAGTTAAACAGCGTCTGACGCACCCGGTCTGCCGTCGGGCGCAAGCCTTCAGCATCCGGAAACTTTAGCACCCGGCTGCGCCACTGGCCTGCATTCAGTCGCACTTGATTCATTGAAAAAGAGGCGTCATTGAAAAGTTGGCATTATAAAGGCGATTACCCAGCGTCGCACCCTGTTTGTCGCTGGGCGAACGCGCACGTGGCGCGCCTCAATGACCCTCCTGAGGTGTGTGCACGCGCTCACACGCAGACTTTAATCACCTTGTGTCATCGCCTGTATTAGCGCTACTATGCAGGCGCATCAATACAAGGAATACACATGGAAATCATTTTAGGCATGGGCTTAATCGGCGGGCTGATTGCGCTGGGACTCTCGCTGTTTTGGGTCTGGATGTTGGTGGACTGCTTGGCCAACCAGCAAGAAGATAAACTGGTATGGTTTTTAGTGATTTTTTTCTTAAACCTGATAGGCGCGTTTTTGTATTACCTGCTGGCACGCAAAAAACGTTTGGCTTGACCGCGTTTCAGCGGTCACCGACCAACGCCTTCTCTTGGCCTGATAGCCCTGCGGCCATCAGGCACGCGTCACTTATTCAGCCCCGACAATCACGGTGGCAAACTGCTCTGGGTGTATGCGGCGTTTAAACGCTTCGTTGACTTGCTGCACGGTGACTTTTGCCACCTCGTCGTTAAAGGTGTCTAGATAGTTGAGCGGCAACTGATAAAACCCAATCACGTTCAGATAATCCAAAATCTTGCTGTTGCTGTCTATACGCAAGGGGAATCCGCCAATCATATTGTCTTTGGCGGCCTTGAGCTCTTCAGCCGTCACACCCTGATCAATAAAGGTCTGCACTGTCTGTCTGACCAGTTGCAAGGCTTCATTGACTTGTGATTTTTTGGTTTGCAAGCCAATTTCATAAGGCCCGAGTTCGCGCATCGGCATAAAGTAGCTATACACGCTGTATACCAGCCCGCGTTTTTCACGCACTTCTTCGGTCAGGCGTGAGACAAAGCCACCGCCGCCCAAAATATAGTTGCCCACATACAAGGGAAAAAAGTCTGGGTCACCGCGCTTAGTGCCTGGCTGACCGAGCAGAATATGGGCTTGCATGGCCGGGTGCGGCAGGGTTTTAGTCACTGCCACATTTGCGGGTGTGACTGGCGGAATATCCGCCACTGCGGGGCCTTGCGGCAGGCCTTGACTGAGCTGCTCGGCAATTTGTGCCGCTTGTTCGCGGGTGAGGTCGCCCATCAAGGCAATCACGGCAGAGCGCGCGGCGTAATGCTGTTGATAAAACTGCCGCAGCTGTGTCACCGTCAGCGCTTGTACGGTGGCGACTTCACCGTTTTCATCCAAGCTGTAGGGGTGCATGCCATACAAGGCGCGCATAAAGGCTTTTTGCGCCAGGCTGTCTGGATCGGTCTCGGCCTCTTGCAACGCCGCAATCACGCGGGTTTGTTCACGCGCCAAACTATTGGCCGGAAAATCTGGTTTGTGTAGGACCAATTTAAAGGCCTCTAGGGCGGCAGCTTGTTCGCTGGTGAGGGTGCGCAG
>JAIXZQ010000115.1 GCA_027489475.1 Methylophilus sp. | reverse complement strand
CCCGTGATTCTGAGGTCTCGGTCGGCATTCACGCGCACGGCATCCTTAATAGCCAAGTGCTCCGTATGATCGGGCTTCAGGAAAGACATGCGCATAATGGGATAAAAACTAAAGAGCATGATAGGCAGCATCCACAGCCATTGTTTTTTGCCATGCACCATGGTGAGGTTCGACACCTCCGCGCCACAGTTCGAACACTTCATAGTCGTCTTCATTGCGCTTATATTTGATTAGTTTTAGGATCTAGAATAAGAAAGCCTGCATGTTTTACGGCGATGGTCTGAGCGGAAACCGGCTTTGAGTTCTGCGCGGTCAGGCCCGCAGTGGGTTGGCGGTTGTTACACTGCAACAAAACTCGGCCCAGCCCTCTCTTCTGGCATCCCTTGCAAGGCTTTATGTTATAGGATTAGCCTCAATAGAGTCCAAGGGAGGCATCCAAGATGGATCCCATATAACCAATTGACCGACTACGGACTGGTGTTGGGCGAAACCTTTTAAATTCAAATCGCCACCTTTTTCAGGGACTGAAAACACCCAATTCCTACTTGCCTTTAATTTTGTCTTTTTAAGGTCCAGATAACTAGAGGGGTGAATACTCCAAGTCCCCGGCCTCAAACTTAAGTATAGAAACGACTCGACCATTGGATCGGGAATCAAACCTTGGCCCCTGCGCTTAATCAAAAGACCGCCGCAATTACCCGCGACAAAGTAAAAAATCAAGTTGTAGTCAGGGAGCGACGAAAACAGAGCAGTCTCAGCGTTACCGAGAAACTTACTGAACGACGTAGCCGTCGTGTATTGAGCACGTATTTCCTGTTCGCTGCGTAGTAGATAGTCTTTCATATATTTTATTTATAATATGCCTAGCATCAAATCTGACGTCGAAATCGCGCCATCTGCCGGAGTTACTTCCATCGCCCTTACGAGGCTCATTTCTTTTTCAACAACTCAACAAGCCTCTCGGCGGCATCCTCGGATAAACCCGTAACCTGAATCGAACCGGTCGATATTTTTTGCATGACCCTAGGCACACTAATCAACTCATCCGAAACCACTATAGCTAAACGACCGCCAATCGACTCTCCCGATGCATGTTCGAACTTGAGTCGACCGCCCTCGCTTAGGGCAACGGCAACATAAACTCGTCCGCCTTGCTTGTAGTGATGGGCATCCACAACGTCGACCGAACTGATAATTGCCTGATTGCAAACATGGACCACATCCCCGCTGCTTGCGATTCGCATCTCACGGGTTTCAGACACTGGGCCATCAGATACCCTAAATACGCCGAAGGGAGTCCCGAATACCGATGAGAGCGAAAAAAGGAATAGAACGGGTAGTTTCATAGTTTTCTTCTGCACAACGTCAAAGAGAAACCAGACGGATAGTGGGCGCATAACACACGAAAGCATGATCTGTGAGAACCACCCGGCTTGGTTGCTAGGCTCATTTAATCCATTTCTGAATAAATTTCCTTAATCGAATTTGATCATTTGCATTTAGTATCAGGGCCTCATCAAGCATTTGGTTGATGGTATTTACGGCCTCATCAATTTCTTTAAGTAGATTCTCTGTGGCTGGGGTTGGGGCTGTTAGGTGAAACTCCTGCGTCGATTCCTTGAACTTCAATAATGCATTTAGAGCCTGATCTCTTGTTTTGAATCCCTTAACACGACTCCATCGCAGCCATCGGTGAGCGTCGCCACTTCGGTCGTCACTAATTGATCGCACCCATTGTTCGGGTGTTAAGGAGATGGCGTCAACATCCTGCCTGTCGGATCTGTATCCATACTCATCATATTCGATTTTATCATTTCCGGTCACTCGGCGAACAAAGCGGGTATGCTCCGACACCTTCTGTTTTCGTATTGCCAAGAACCGGTCGTAATTCTGATCAACTAGTTTTTGGGCCTCCTTGCTGTCGGAGTCCCATGTCACCCAAAATTGCGGAAGCTTTTCTGCGTATTCCGCCTTCATTTCGGCTCTAAAATCCTCAAGCGGCGTGGCGCTTAGCGTGACTGCGCATATTATGAATGCAATGCTGTATATTATTTTATGCATGATACTTCCTTGCCTAACGTCGAAGGCGAGCCACTGAGGCAGATGACACAGGTCGTGCGGCAGCACCAACTGTGACAGCTACCGGAGTTTGTCCCACCGCGTAATTAGGCTCATTCCTGACTGGCTTTTATTTCCTCTACGACGGCCTTGATCTGATTTACGACATTTGCTAGAGCCTCATCCTGATCGCCCCACGACTTAACTGCTTTTCCGTCTGTAGGGACCGCAAGCAGCTTAGCGAATGGAGTGTGCTGCCACATGCAGTGCCTAAGGATTACAGGAATAACACGCGCCTCCTTTTCAGCATGCATCTCCAGTGCGCGGTCCATTTCAATCTCATAACAATAACGAGATGCAATGAAATCGACGCTAACCAGGAGCAATATGATCTGCGCCTTCTCGATATTTTTGCTTATCTCTTTGTCGATTTCTTCGCCGGCTGGTATTTTCCGATCATGCCAGGTGTCAATTAACCCAAGGCGCTTTAAGGGCGAGAGATGCTTAATCAGCTCATCCTTTAACCTCTCATCGGCATGCGAGTAGGAAATAAAAACAATAGGAGCCTTCCCGGTTCCGGTCTTTGCCAAACATACCGTCCCACCCTGCCCTTGGCCTGGAATAATCTTCTTCTCATCTATCAACTGAAGCTTTACGCGCTGATACTTCTCCTTGGCCCATCCTAGTTTATCACGGACAGTAGCATTGGGCACAAACTTCTGCTCTCCGCCCGATTCGTCCCTTAGGGCATCAATAAACATCTCGGCGTAGCTTCTACGAACCTTCTTGGGCTTCGATTTATTTTTTCGCGTAATGCGTTTTTTGGCGGACATAAGTATTTTCTGCCTAACGTCATGATGAGCCATGCGGTTGCTTGGCGCGGAGGCTGCGCAGCAGCATTTTGCTACCGATTCACACCCAAGCTGACCGTAACCGCTTGAGGCGGCACTGAAGTCTCCCCGTAGGCCATAGAGGTAGTTTCACGTAGTTACCAAGAGGTAATCGCCCGGATGATTCAAGTGCAGATCAGACTGCTTGTGAAAATTTTACCACGATTCAGCCGTCTTGGCCGGGTTTGATCGGAATTCCGGCCGCCTCGATATCGGTAACGCGACACCAGCTCTAGGTTGACCGATACCGAGACGGAGTCACACGTCACCAAGGCCAAGTAAGCCGCGATTGGACCCGGTTTGGCCCGCGCCAAACCCAGGTATTCCGATACCGTGGTCGAGTATCGCGCTACCGGCATCAGGTTGTGCGATACCGACACAAGGTTTTAAAAAACTTACGAAAGCTTGGTGCGGTTTTTGCGTAGCATCGGGTATCTCTCCATCAAGAAGATGGGGGAAAACCTTATAAACCGAACCTACGCAAATCATGCCTGCCTCGCCCAAAAACATCGAAAATCGCCTGCGCACCGCCCTAAACGCCTGGAACACCCTGCGCCCGCAAAAAGCCTTCGCCGGGGTGTCGCTCGCCCAGTTCGAGGCCAAGTTGAAGCCCGCCTTCGACGCCCGCGCCACCATTGCCACCCTCGAAAACCAGTTGCTCGCGGCCCAGAACCAGCGCGACACCGCCGACGCCGAGGCGCTCGCCGCCCTCTCCCTCCTGGTCAACGCGGTGAAGGGCGACCCCGCCGAGGGCGAGGACGGCGATTTCTACGAGGCCCTGGGCTATGTGCGAAAGAGCGAGCGCCGGAGCGGCCTGCGCCGCGGCAAGGGCGCCCCCTCCCCCGCTCCCGCCAACCGCTAAGCCCCGCCCCCGCCCTTTGCCATGAACCCACGCTCCCGCAACGGCGAGGCCACCCTCGCCCTCGTTCTGGCCCTCGTGCTCGGCGGAGTTGGTTTTTACGGCGGCATGCGCTGGGGCAAGAGCTCCATCGACGCCGATATCGCCAAACACGCCGCCGACGCCGCCGCGGCCAAGGAGGCGGCGCGCAAAAGCGAGGTGGCGGCCAGGGAATCCAAGTCCGCCCACGAGGCAGCGCTCGCGGCCGACCAGGCGCGCGACCAGTCGACCAGCGGCTTCGCCCTCGGCACCAAGCTCGCCCTGGACCGGGAGCCCACGCCTTCCCAAAACGTGAAAATCGCCCAGGCGATGAACGCGGAGGTGATGAAGGCCCTGCCCCCGCCGACCGACGCGCAAAAAACCGAATACGTCCGGATCATCGAGGAGCTGCAAAAACTCAACGCCACGACCTCCCAGGCCCTCGGCGAGAAAATCCGCGAGGCCGACACCCTTCAGACCAAGCTCGGCACGGCCCTGAAGTCCGCCGCCGAGGCGCACGAAAAGGCGGTGACGTCGGCGCAGGACGTCGTCGCTCTGACCCAAAAGGTCAGCGAGCAGGCGACGAAGATCGATATCCTGCAAAAGGAGAACGGGGGCCTGTGGGGCAAGATCAAGCTGGCGATCATGATCCTGGGCGGGCTGTGGCTGGCCGCGGCTGTGCTGCCGCCCCTGGCCAAGGCCTTTCCCGCGCTCAAGCCCGTGGCCTCGGTGGTGGGCGGCCTCTGGTCGCCCGGCGTGCAGGCGGTGTCGGCCGGGGCCCACAAGCTCGGCGACGATCTGGTGGCCTTTGGCGAATTCGCCAAGACGTGGATCGAAAAGACCACCGGCAAAGATAAGCTGCAGGATTTCAAGAACGAGGCGAAGCGGTGGTGGGGCGACGACGTGGACGCGCAGACCGCGATAGAGCGGATCAAAAAGCGCGTGCTGCGCGCCTAAGCGCCACCCCCGTAGCCAAGCCCTGCGGAGCCGGCACTATCTGACCCGGTTTTTAGCCGCGAAAGAACGCAAAGGGCGCAAAGAAAGGGCAGGCCGGGGAATACACCGGTTTTCTGTATTCAGATTTTAACCACGGATTGCACGGATAGCACGGATTGAATCGATCAGATTAGAAATTTTCCGCCCTCCACCGTCGCTCCGCCGCTCCGTCGTTCCGTCGCTCCGACAAACCGAGGCGTTCGCCGAGCCGTCGACACCCGCCGTTCCGCGCCGCGGAACTCATCCCCTAAAAGAGCGCTCATTGAGCCGCTCTCTTAGTGGTTAAACCCGGTTTGGTTTTTCCGTGATTCGGGAGAACTCGGAGCATCAAACAATCGGAGAATTTTAACCACGGATTGCACGGATAACACGGATTGAACCGATCAGATTAGAAATTTTCCGCCCATCGTCGTCGCTCCGATCCACCGAGGCGTTCGCCGAGCCTTCGAAAAACGCCGTCCCGCTTCGCGGGACTCATCCCCCAAAAGAGCGCTCATTGAGCCGCTCTCTTAGTGGTTAAACCCGGTTTGGTTTTTCCGTGGTTCGGGAAACTCGGAGCATCGAATAATCGGAGGGATTTAACCACTAAGGAAACGGCCCAATGGGCGTTTCTTTGGACTCTTCCCCCTCGGCCTTCAGGGCCTCGGCTTCCGTTGTCAACGTGCGGCCAATGGCCGCCAGATCAGAACACCCGTTTTACCACGAACCGGCACGCCAGAGCGCCAGCCTCAGGTCTCAGGTTTCAGGCCTCAGGTTTCAGGTTTCAGGTTTCAGGCCTCCGCCCTCCGTCGCTCCGCTCCGCCTCACCTTCCGCCCGCGGCCAAGAGCGCCAGCGCGCCGGCCATCGGGGCCAGGGCGCCGT
>JAIXZQ010000335.1 GCA_027489475.1 Methylophilus sp. | reverse complement strand
TCATGCAAGGTCACTTGCTGTGCGGTTAAGCTGGGTTTGATGTTCGCAAGTTTTTTTTCCAGCAGCTTGGTGAGGGCGTAAACATTGGCACCTAATTGGCCTTGTACCGACAAATAAACTGCAGACTCACCGTTAATGGCCGCCGAGCTGATGGAGGGGGCTGCGCCTTCTGTCACTTCGGCGACATCACTGATGCGTATGGTGCGCCCCAATTTGCGAATTAAGGTGATATGGGCCAGTTGTTGCGGTGTCGTGGTTTGACCTTGGGTGTTCAGGATCACGCGCTGATTATCATTTTGAATAAAGCCAGCACCGCGCACACCTGTGCCGCGGCTGGCGGCGTTAACCACATCTTGCACATTCAACTGATAGAGCATCAGTTTGCGTGGATCAATTTTGATTTGAAACTGGCGGACTTGTCCGCCATAGACATTAATATCTGCCACGCCGGGGATGGCCATTAAGTGCGGGGTCAAATGCCAATCGACCAATGTGCGGAGCTGCATCAAAGACAGTTTTTTAGAGGTCACACCCAAGCCCATGACCGTGCTGGCGGAGGAGGTCAGGGGGGTGATATTAGGGACGATGCCTGCCGGCAGCTGACTGCCCAGCATATTGAGATGCTCGGCGACAATTTGCCGGTTGCGGTAGATATCCGATTTGTCCTGAAAAATCACCGTGACAATGGATAATCCGGGGATAGATTGCGAGCGCAGGCTCTTGATGCCGATAGCCCCTGAAATCACATTTTCAATCGGCTGCGTGACCAGCTTTTCAACCAAGCTTGCGGATAAGCCAGGTGATTCGGTTTGAATCACCACTTGCGTGGGGGCAAACTCAGGAAACACGTTGAGATCGCTTTGCTCCAGGCTATATAACCCATAGACCACAATCAGCAAAGCGAGACCAACAATCACGCCATAAAACCGAATGGCAAATCTGACCAAGCCTGCCATCATGGCAACCCCCTTTGATCACAGGCGTGGGTCAGTGGCTTAGTCATCGTTTTCATTTTTAATCTGAAACTTGAACTCTTCTGACAGCAGTAGCTGCGCCCCCCGTGTGACGACCTCGGTGCCGGGTTGTAGAGTGCTATCAAACCAACCATGTTCAATTTCAGTGTCTGAAGCGACCGGTTTACGCAAAAAGGTATCTGGTTTGGTTTTGACATAAATCCAAGCCAAGCCCCCATGCCAAGCAATGGCTTCATTGGGCACGAGCACCCCTTTTAGACTGGCACTGGTAGCGGTTGCAGGCACTACATTGACGCGCATGCCCACGCGCAAAATATCGGCGGGGGCCAGATAAAAATAGGTTTTGCCAATGTTGCTGATATCCGTCTGTATGGATTGCGAGATGTAGTCCGCTTTAATCGGCGACACTTCGCCCTGGATGGGGGTTAGGTAGACACTGCTGTTGCGCTCTGGCAGGGTGTAGGTCAATGGAAAGCTGACTTGTACCAGCACTTTTTTCTGCGTGATTAAGTCATGCAAGGCGCCATTGGTGTGGGGTTGCGTGACCAATGCCGCCAGCGGTGCACCCCATTGCGCGATAATGGTGTCGTTCAGTGCTTTGAGTTGCGCCTGTGTGGCGCGAATTTGCGTTTGGTCATTGTTGACTTGCGTTTGCGCCTCTTGCAACAGTTTGTCTGAGATGTTTTTGTCATCCTCATTGAGTTGCTTATAGCGCAGATATTGCAGTTGATGATTGGGGAGCACACTTTCTGCCAACGCAAGCTGCGTTTTGAGCTGTTGATACTGGCTGCTGTAATCCACCAAGGTTTGTATTGAGATGACTGAGCCCAGCACTTTGATACTGCCGTGGTAATCATAGGCCTGCAATGGCTGCACGCGAATACCGCTGTTTTGTTGTGTGGCCTGATTTAAGGTGACAACTTGCAAGCCTTGCTGTTCGCTAACCCGTTGCGGGTTTTCAATCTCCTCTTCATTATCGGCCTGCATGGACTCATATTCATCGCGACCGACCAATACCACCGCCCATATCAGGGCCACAATCAGGCCAATCTGTGCACCGATAATCCAGTTGATTTTGTGATTCATGGCGTTACCTTAGGTTGCGAAGATATCGTCGTGCCGGCTCGGGTTGGCAAAGGGGTAGGCGCAGGCATCTTTTGCGACAGAACAATGGGTTTTTGCATTAAATTTTCGATGTCTTGCAGGGCACGCATGACATTGGCTTGTTGGGTGATGAGTCGCTGTTGCGCGCTGTAAAACTGAATTTCAGCTTGTAGATAATCTACTTTATCAATCAAGCCGCGTTGCCATTGCGTATACAGCTGCGTTTTGCGCTGCTGCTGTTTAGCGTATTCATGGGTCATGGTTACTAACAAGTTGGCCGCATCGCGATATTTGGTATGTGTTTGCTCCGCCTGTTGAATCACATGATGCTGCAAGGCATAAAAGCGAACGGCCTCATTTTGCCTGACTTGCTCAGCCTGCGCCCATAAATCCGAGTTACGGTTTAACATATTGAGCATCCCACCAATGCCTAATGACCAGATTTTATCGCCATATTCGTACAAAATCCCCGGGGTTAGCGTGATGTCTGGATAGCGTTTAGCCATTTCTAGTTTTAATTGTGCCTCCGCTTTGGCATACAAGGCTAAGCCGCGCTGAATGTCCATGCGATTAGTTAAAGCAGTATTTTGAATGGTCGCGGCGTCGGCAAACGCGGCGGATTGCGCAAAGCGGTCTTTTAAAATCTGCGACAGTGACAGTGGTTGTACATCTAAACGCAGGCCTGTGGCTTCTGTCAGTCCAGCATCATGCAGAATTTTTTGCACAGTTTGCTGCGTTTGCAGACGCAGTTGTTCGAGCTGATAGGCCGATTGGTCGTGCTGTAAGCGAATCGGCAACAGATCTGCATTCCCAGCCACCCCAATATCTAACCGTTTTTGGTAGGCATCCAGCAAACTTTTTTGCGCGGCTTGCAGTCTGGTCAAATTGGCCTGCATAGCTTGTTGTTCTGCCAGCAGGATTAAATCAACACTGATTTGCTGCCGCAATAACCAAGCCGCTTCTGACACATTGATTTTGGCAATATCCGCTTGATGCTGCGCGATCTCAATATTGATTTGACGTTTGTTCGCCGTGATGATGGGCAGGTCGACCTGCAAACCATAGGAAAACGGGTTTATGTCACCATTGGCCTGATTGCTTCTGGATAATTGGCCATTGAGGCCCAGCTGTGGCCGCAAGCCTGCACTGGTGATGCCCGCCAGCGCGACGGCGTAATCAGATTTGGCCAGCGTGAGGGAAGGGTGGAAATACAATGCTGACAACGTCAGTGTATCAATATCCCATTGCGTAATCGGCCACGATTGCTCAGGTGCTTGTGCCACGACGAACGCACGAAATCCTTCTTGGGTG
>JAIXZQ010000172.1 GCA_027489475.1 Methylophilus sp. | reverse complement strand
CCACATGTGGCCACGGCCTGAGTATCAACTAGACTTTGCTCAGCCTCAGTTCGCTTGGCAAGCGTTGCGCTGGCCCGGCGTGTGTCTGGTGCTGGTACTGACGGTGGCCATGACCTATGGCTATGGCCAGTTACACATGCAACAAGAGCAGTTGGCAATGTTACAGGCGCGCCAAGATGCCAGAGTGGCAGCGCAGGCGCAGGCCATGCGCATCACTGCGGCTGCGGTGCCTAGCCAAGGTGCTGACTACCTAAGCCGTCGTCAACAGTCCTCACAGGCTGCGAGTAGCATCCACTTGCCAGAAGCGACACAAAAAGTGTTGTCACACATGTTGCAACAACGTCAATGGCAGTGGTTTGGCTTGTTGCAGGCGCTAGAGTCCAGTCAACGCCCTGAAATCGCCTTGTTGCAATTGATTCCAGACCCCAGTCGTGCGCAGTTTACCTTAGCAGGTGAAGCAAAAAGCTATGCTGACCTACTCGCCTATGTGGCGCAGTTACAAGGCTTAGAGGGGTTGCATGACGTACATCTGCAAAAACATCAAACCATAGACAGCCACCCGCAACACCCTGTGAGTTTTGAGATTCAGGGGGGCTGGCGGCCATGACAGCGCCTGCAAATACCGCGCAACACGCCATGCCTCATCAAGCGACGATGGCTGGCGATACCAACAGTAAGCCAGCGCACAATCTCTCGACGTCCATGCAGGCCGCACATGGATTAGCGTTTACAGCGCAAGCCGCCTCAGCCACAACACTGCGGCTGTCTGTCCCCATGTTTGTTTGGTTGCTTAGGCGCAGTGCGTGGGTCGTCGGCTGGGTACCGCTGCTTATCAGT
Organism: Methylophilus sp.; assembly: GCA_027489475.1. Classification (GTDB taxonomy): domain Bacteria; phylum Pseudomonadota; class Gammaproteobacteria; order Burkholderiales; family Methylophilaceae; genus Methylophilus. Next base: position 3,135 of record JAIXZQ010000172.1, on the reverse strand, counting down.
GCGGGGCTCCTATTGTGGGCCAGCTATGGTTGGCAACAATACACCACTACTGTGGCAGAACAGCAGCGCTTGACGCAGTTGTTGCAACAGCCCATTGCATCACCGCGACGCAATATGCCTTTAGCAAAGACCCCGCCAACGCCCAAGCCTGCCGAGGTCGACCATGCATCCTTGTTAGCTGCATGGCAGCGCTTGCCCGTGGCCACCGATTTACCTAAGCGCATGCGCCAGATTGCGCACTTGGCTCAGCGCCAACAGATTGCGCTGAATATTGGCGATTATCAGTGGCAGGCGATGGGGAACAGCGATGGGCGCTATCCATTGCATCAGTTTGACATGCGGTTGACGTTGCAAACCGACTACCCGCACTGCAAACGCTTTATTGCCTCGGTGTTAGAGCGTGTGCCAGATATCGCGCTGACCAGTTTTGAACTGCGTAAAAATGAAACTACGCAGGCGACCATAGAGGCAACGGTAACGTTTACATTATTGATGCGTGTGGAGCCTCATCGTGGCCATTAAACCTGCGCAAGCGAGTGGCTTTGAGGCACTGAGTCACGGCCAGTCAACCAAAACACGGCCATGGGTGTGGGTGGCCTTGTTGGTCACGTTCGGACTGGTTGGCTGGCAATGGCAACAGGATCAGCAGGATGTGCACGCAGAACCCAAACCGCAGGTGAGCGCCCCTCGCAGCATAAAGAAGGGCAACCACACATCCACTGCAGTGATCGCACAAACTGACCCCGTGTCCGAGCGCCCGTCAATGGTCGCCGCCCTGTCCACCAAGGTGGGGGCGCAAGACATGCCCGAACCACAGGCGCAATCACCACAAAGCGCGCAAGCGCACCCCATGATGACAGACCTGCACCGGCCACCGTTATCCACGGCCAAACCCACCCGAAAAAGACAGCATGCGACGCTTCAATCATCGACCAAGCAGCCGCAAACGCTATTGTTTGCGGCCCATGCTTGGGAGCCACCCCCGGTGAAGCCTGCGCCGACCCCACCCCCGCAAGCGCCAGCCTTGCCGTATCAATATGTTGGCAGTATGCAAGACTTACCAGAGGGCGATATCGTGATTTTGATGCAACAAAACAGAATGCTCATGCCCAAGGTGGGCACGCAGGTGGACAGTGTTTGGCGGTTAGAGCGCGAGGATGCGCAGACCATCTATTTCACCTATTTACCCCTCAAGTCACCGGTGATGCTACGCAAAAGCAAAACGGCTTCTCTGGCGGTGCAACGCCCGGTTGACACGTTTAACACCATTCCTGAAGAAATCCCTGCGCCATGATTGCATATGCTCGTTTCTGCGCTCGCGCTCGTTCCATCACACATCGCCACCCAACCTGGTTGGCGCTCAGTGCGCTGGTTGCTTGCCTCTCTGCTTGCTCGCTGTTGCCTCATCACTCCGCCCCCAGCACGCCAGAGGGTAAAGTCCATGCGTTGGCACAACAACTGGCGGAGCGGCCCACAGACGTGACGTTACGTAACCGCTGGTATCGCGAACGCGAGTTGGCCATTAATAGCCTGTTGCAGTCGGCGCAAGAGGCCGTTGCCAAGGGCGATAGCGAGACTGCCAAGCTGATTTATAACCGGGTATTGACCCTGGATGCGGCGCAGCCACAAGCGCTCGACTTTACGCGCGCCAATGAAAGACAGGGCATTCTGCGCCAACAGTTGGACACGGCGGAGCAACTCAGTGCGCAGCCTAAACAAGCGCTTAAAGCGGTCAAGGATGTGTTGCTCGAGCAGCCAACTAATAAACAAGCGCTGGCGCTTGAGCGGCAGTTGTTGGCCCTGGATACCCACGCTCGAACCGCGTTGCCGCAATTGCAAAGTAGTGTCAACAAACCCGTGACATTGGAGTTGCGAGATGCCAATATCAAAGTGGTGTTTGAAGCGCTGTCTAAAGCCACTGGCATTAATTTTGTACTCGATAAAGATATCAAGGCCGACACCAAGGCTTCCGTATTCGTTAGAAAAATGCCTATCGAAGAAGCCATCGATATGGTGCTGGCCAGTAATGGCCTACAGAAAAAAATCCTGTCGCCCACCAATGTATTGGTGTATCCGGCAACCCAACAAAAAAATAAGGATTATCAAGACCTGTTGATTCGCAATTTTTATTTTGCCAACACCAGTGCCAAGCAATGTGCTGATATGTTGCGTACCATACTCAAGGTGCGGGATATTTATGTCGATGAGCGATTAAATATGTTGGTGTTACGTGATAAGCCCGAAGTGCTGGCGCTGGCAGAAAAGATGATACGCGCGCAAGACATCGCAGACCCGGAAGTGATGCTCGAAATTGAAGTCATGGAAGTCACGCGTGGCAAGCTGCAACAACTGGGGGTCAACTACCCCTCATCATTGTCAGTGCTCAGTCCTAGCCAACTCACCTTAGATGCCCTTAAACGTATCAAGTCTACCGATATCGGTGTGAGCCCTAACCCTAGCCTGCAGTTTAAAACCACAGACAGTGATTTAAACCTCCTGTCCAATCCGCGTATCCGGGTGAAGAATAACGAGAAAGCCAAAGTGCTGGTGGGCAACAAAGTCCCGGTCATTACCACCAATACCACGGCTAACGTGGGGACATCTGAAAGTGTGTCCTATGTGGATGTGGGCTTGAAGCTGGAGGTGGAGCCACGCATCATGCTGGATGACTTTGTCAGCATCAAGGTCAATTTAGAGGTCAGCTCTTTGGGCGAAGCGGTGACTTTAAGCAATAACTCCAAGGTGTTTAATATCGGCACCCGCAACGCCAGCACCATGCTCAGACTCAAAAATGGCGAGACACAGATTTTGGCAGGCTTGATTCAAGATTCCGAACGTAAAAATGCCGACAAGCTGCCGGGCTTGGGTGAAATCCCGTTGTTAGGGCGCCTGTTTTCACGCAATATTGATGAAAAAAACAAAACCGAAATTGTGTTAGTCATTACCCCGCGTGTGATCAGCAATGTGACGTTGCCAGAAGCCACCTATTCAGAATATTGGAGTGGCACCGATACCACCATTTCTGACAAGCCCTTGATCAATAATCCCGCGGTGGCGACACCTTCGGCGCGCAGCGCAGCACAAGCACTTCAGTTGCAACGTCAGCGTGAACTCAACGCTGGGACGGATGCAGTG
>JAIXZQ010000042.1 GCA_027489475.1 Methylophilus sp. | reverse complement strand
GTCTGGTCAAAAATCAGATAGCCGCCTGACTTGAGCTCTACCTTACGCGCCAGTGCTTTTTCAATTTCGTTTTCAATGTCGTAAAACTCAAACAGTGACCGCTCGCCCTGATAATGCGTCAGGGGTTTGACGGCATGCGAGACATACAACTCGGCAAACTCTTTCAGTCGCTCAAACATCTCACGCGAATCAACACGGATACTGGTGGTTTCGTTGCACACCACATCGCGCAAAATACGGCGTGGCAAACTGAGGTCATAAAAAATCAATGCGCGCTCCACCACCTGTGTGCTTTCGGCCTGAATTTTTTGCCAGACTTTACGCAAGTATTCGATATCCGCCAATAACTCGGCATCGGTGGCGTTTTCTGACATGGTGCGGATGATATAGCCACCTTCACGCTGTTCGGGCAACAGACTCAACAGACGGTTGCGCAAAAATTCACGCTCTTCTTCAGCGTCTATGCGTTGCGAAACGCCAATATGGGTTTGATATGGCAGATAGACCAAAAAGCGGCCGGCAATGCTAATCTCGGTGGTTAAGCGCGCCCCTTTGGTGCCTATGGCTTCTTTAATCACTTGAACAATGATGGACTGGCCTTCATGCAATACTTCTTGGATGGGTCGGTCTGCGCGCACCGCACCATCGTCGGTATGGCATTCCATAATGTCGGCCGCATGCAAAAACGCCGCCCGTGGCAAACCGATTTCAACAAAAGCCGATTGCATGCCAGGCAATACCCGCACCACCGTCCCGCGATAAATATTGCCAACGATGCCGAGCGACGAAGCCCGTTCGATGTGCAACTCTTGGACGATGCCCTGCTCCAGTATCGCTACCCGCGTTTCTTGCGGCGTGACGTTGATTAACACTTCCTGCGCCAATGACATGTGACTTTACCCAATCAATACTATTGCTTTTAAACCAAGTTTACCATGCATGCAGCAACTGCGCTGTTTCATACAGCGGCAAGCCCATGACGCCGCTATAACTGCCTTCTATATACTGTATCCAAGCGCCTGCGCGTCCTTGTATGCCATAGGCACCGGCCTTATCCATCGGTTCACCCGAGGCCACATAGGCTTGAAGCACCGCGGTGGGGACATCCATCATCACCACTTTGGTAGAACTCAACAAACAGCGAATTTCCCCGTCCGCGGCGAGCGCCACAGCAGTGTGTACCCAATGCGCGGTCCCACTGAGACGGGTGAGCATAGACAGCGCGTCTTGCGCATCAGTGGGTTTGCCTAAAATGGCGTGTTCTAATGCCACAGTGGTATCCGCGGCTAAAATCGGCAACCCACGGGCACCATGCTGTGCAACCACGGCAGCCGCTTTGGCGACAGCCAAGCGCTGCACATAGTCCGCGGGGTCTTCGCCCGGCAAGCTGGATTCATCAATATCTGCGGGCACAATTTCACATTGCACCCCCAATTGCGCCAAGAGTTCTACCCGGCGCGGGCTGCGTGAAGCCAAAATAAGGGAACGATGGATCATCTGCACATCCTTGTTTCAATCAGGCCGTCAAGGTATCACACTCTTAATGGGTGTGGGGCATATTGGGCGGCTTCAGGCCATTGTGTACAATGCGTTTTCACGTCTTTGATGTTGCTGCCATGACTGCTTTAGAATCCATACTCACCCGCGCAGAACACCTGCTCACCCGCTTAGAAAACTTGTTGCCACCACCATCCTCGGTGCCAGATTGGCAAGCCATTGCTTGGCGCTGGGTGAAACAGGGGGCACACGGGCACCTAGAAGCCGTGACCGCCCCCCATCAGGTGGCGCTGGATGCTCTGTGCTTTATTGATCAGCAAAAAGCCGAAGTGGTGCGCAATACGCGCCAATTTTTGCAGGGCTTGCCGGCCAACCATGTGCTGCTGACAGGCGCACGCGGGACGGGCAAATCGTCTCTGGTTAAAGCTTTGCTAACCCGCTATGCGGCAGAGGGCTTACGCTTGATTGAAATCGATAAGCAAGACCTGATCGATTTGCCTGACATTACGCAACTGATACGCACACGGCCAGAAAAATTTATCTTGTTTTGCGACGACCTGACGTTTGAAGCGCACGACACTGGCTACAAGGCATTGAAGGTGATTTTGGATGGCTCAATTAGCCATGCGGCTGAGAACCTGCTGGTGTATGCCACCTCAAATCGCAAAAATCTGATGCCAGAATGGATGGCAGACAATCAGCCCGTCTTTAACCAAGGCGAAATTCGTCCCAACGACACCATAGAAGAAAAAACAGCGCTGGCAGAACGCTTTGGTTTGTGGCTGTCGTTTTACAACTTTGACCAAGAAGAATATTTAAACATCGCTGCCCGTTGGTTAGACAGCATGGGCTTTACCATGGACAACACCGCACGTCAGGCCGCCTTGCAGTTTTATCATACCCGCGGTGCACGCAGTGGGCGGGTGGCTTATCAGTTTGCCAAAGACTATGCCGGTCGCATGCGACTCAACCCTTAATCGCTCTAGCGTATACTTCATCGCCTTCTCATTCACGCACTGTTATCCACACCAAGCATGCACACATTGATACAAGTGGCTGTTGCCATCCTGATACGCCCCAACGGTGAATATCTCCTGGCCAGTCGACCCGACGGGAAAGGCTGGGCTGGCTGGTGGGAGTTTCCTGGGGGAAAAATTGAAGCAAGCGAGACGCCAGAGCAGGCCTTGATTCGCGAGGCACAAGAGGAGCTGGGCATTACCCCTGTGCAATTCCGCCCTTGGATTAAACGCCGCTATGACTACCCAGCCAGACCAGATGCTGAAGCTAAAACGGTGCTGCTGCATTTCTTTTTTGCCACGGCGTGGCATGGCACGCTCACCCCGCGCGAGGGTCAACAACTGGCTTGGCAACGTGCAGGAACGCCCACGGTCAGTCCGGTCTTGCCCGCCAATGCCCCTATTATGCATGCGCTCAGCCTGCCAGAGGTGTATGCCATCAGCCACCTACAGGCCATGGGAGCGCCTGCCTTTTTGCACGCGCTGGATAAGCAACTCGACCAAGGTCTGCAATTGCTACAAATTCGCGAAAGCCAACTGGATGCCAGCGCTCTGGCACGCCTGAGTGATCAGGTATTGGCGCGCTGTGCGCCCTATGGCTGTCGCTGCCTGTTAAACGGCAGCCCTGCCCAGGCGTTGCAACTCGGTTATCACGGTGTGCATCTGAATAGCCAACGCCTGATGTCAACAACCCACAAACCCGCTCATTTGCTGGTGAGTGGCGCGTGCCATAACCCAGCACAACTCGCGCAAGCACAACAGCTGGGCATCGATATTGCTGTGCTCTCGCCTGTGCTGCCAACCGCCAGCCACCCAGAGGCCACAGGCTTAGGCTGGGAGCAATTCGCTGAATGGATCAATGGTTTAGAAATCCCAGTCTATGCGTTGGGGGGGATGCAACCCGCGCATCTTGCACAAGCACAAGCCTGCGGTGCACGCGGCATTGCCATGCAGCGCGCGGTATGGGCTTAAGCGGTTGCCGCACCCCACTTGGGATGCCGTGAATCAAGCGACGATTCAACCCCTCTATTTAAAGACAACGCTGCCAAAAGCAAGCTGGCTAGCGTTGACCACCTGCAGTCGCAGTGGCATCATCAACCTTCTGTCGCTTGAGTCCCTCCATATTCCGATATGAAAACCCCGCCGCCGCTTTATTTTATTGTGGGTAACCTCTGCGTGGTCAG
>JAIXZQ010000004.1 GCA_027489475.1 Methylophilus sp. | reverse complement strand
GCCCGCAGCGCGGGCAATATCGGCTAAACACAGCTGGGCTGCCACAGTGGGCTGTCCACCCACAGAATCATGCGCCCCATTGTTCAATACGATATGCAACAATGCTGGGCACGCTGCACTCAAGGTTAAGCTGCCCATATGCATTAATAAGGCTCCATCGCCATCTAGGCAAACCACCCGTCGGTCAGGCTGCGCCAGTGCGATGCCGCAAGCAATCTGCGAGGCATGACCCATGCCGCCCACCGTTAAAAAATCACGACCATGGCCGTGTTGTTGCGCGTGTCTAAATTCAAACAGCTCGCGTGAAGCCATGCCAGTGGTGGCAACCACCGCAGCCTCTGCCGGCAGGGCGCTGACAATCTGTTGGATCATCATTTCTCGACTACTGAAGCGAGGTTTAGCCAAGGGGGCCGGTGTTTGACGTTGGTAACTGGCAAATTGCTGCTTACGGACCACCAAGGCCACCGGCCCTTGACGGCTATGGGCAGCGTGCAACAACTGGCCGATTTGCGCATCAACGGCATGCAGCTCATCAGCCATCACCTGATAAGGGATGCCCAGCACCTCTAATTGTGTGAGGGTCACTTGGCCTTGTTTCACATGCTGTGGTTCATCATGCAGTTGTTGACCCTGCGCATCTAATTCACCGCGCCAGCCCACTAATAACAGCATGGGAATACCGTATACCTGTGGATCTGCCAAAGAGGTCAGGGGGTTGACGGTATTGCCTAGCCCGGAATTTTGCATATAGACCAGCGCGGGGTGTTGCGTGGCCAAGTATTGACCAATGGCCAGACCAATCGCACCGCCTTCATTGGCGGCAATCACATGTTGCCTAGGGGAGAGTTGGTCAGACAAGCAGGCACAAAACTCCTTGAGCAGCGAATCGGGCACGCCAGTAAAAAAATGCACCCCCGCTTGGTGTAAACAGTGTAGAAAATCGTCAGCGCGTATCATGAGGCGTCTCCAGACGGATGGTCTTATTTGGTGCCAGGAATCAGTTCCAGCACGTCATTGATGGACATCAAGCTGGACTCGATTTCAGCTGTACGGCCGTTTTTGAGAATCTCAATCGCTGTTTTTTGCATAGCTGGGTAGGCGGCACGCATCATATGATTGGCATAGATGACCAAATTAAAGCCTCGTGCAGCCAGCTCTTCTTCGGTCACTTGGTTGTAACTGGTGGGAACGCACACCAGTGGGATGGTTGGAAACTCTGCTTTAAAAATATCGGCAAAGGCAAACACCTCATCAGGGCTTTTTTGACGGCTGTGTATCATGATGCCATCCACCCCGGCCCCCACATAAGCTTGTGCGCGTTGTACGGCATCGGCAATGCCTTTATCAAGAATCAAGCTCTCAATCCGCGCAATTACCATAAAATCATCGCTGACACGTGCGGCGCGACCCGCAGCAATTTTTTCACAAAAGGGTTCGATATCGTCTTGCAGTTGCGGCACATCATTGCCAAACAGCGAGTTCTTTTTCAGGCCTATCTTGTCCTCGATAATGGTGGCAGAGATCCTCAGGCGTTCCATACTGCACACATTGAGCTCGAAATGTTCCAATTTGCCGCCGGTGTCTGCATCCATAATCAGCGGCTTGGTGGTCACATCAAAGATGTCATTGATATTGGATAAGCGACTATTAATCTCTACTGCTTCGATATCTGGCTTACCCCGTGCGGTTGAATCGGTCAGTGAGCTGGACCAAAACCCATCAAATTGACAGGTTTTACCATTGCGCTGCGCGGTCACATGTTCGGCAATCAGGGCAGAGATCGGATTATGCGCTTCGATAAAGCGAGAAATGGGTTTGGCCGCCAGCAGTCGTTTTAGCGTGCGGCGGCGAATATCCGGGGTGGTTCCTAGCGCTTGCATTTGCCCCAGCATCTCGTTGGATGATACGCCTCTAGTATAAGGAATCTCAATCAAGTGGCCGCCATATTCCGCCAAGGCTGCGCGGGCGCGGTCGCGATAGGGCAGTAAGGGGCCATCCAGCCAATCATCCCCATGCACCATGATGTCGGGTTTATATTTAAGTAGGTTGGGGGCGTAATCCCATTCTTCTTGTGGCACCACATTCACGACACCACGGATATTTTCGACGATGCGTTTACGTTGCTCATAAGTCAGATAAGGCAGCCGTTTATGGTCGGCGACGGCGGCATCAGACAATAAGCCGATGATGACATCACCATATTTTCTGGCCTGCTCAATAATATTGATGTGACCATGATGCAGAATATCGACTGTCATACCTACATAGACGGATGCCATGCAAACTCCTCTAATGATTAGGGTTAGCGCAAGCTGCGCAACATATATAGTCGGATTATCTGCGGTCAGTGATCAGAATGATTTGTAAATAAACGGCGCAATCAGGCCTTATATCTTTAGGGCACAAAATAATAGGGTTAATTGACAGGTGCATGCGGTGTATGCACACATCTGGATAAATCCAGAAATGGCTGGCTTTTGTAATGTTGCTTACTTAATGGCTGGATGAACAGCATGGCTAGAATATTCATGGTCAAGTAATGCACAGTCTCATTGCGCCAAGGCCTACGCATTTGAAGGTTAAGTAAAGCGGCGGCATAGTAAAGCCAAGGTTAAGTGAAGCAAGGGATCGTGTGGTGAGTGCGAACTTTTTTTGATGCTGCATTAAAGATTTTTCTGGAGGGGTCGTAAATAGTTTCAAGTGCATGATCGAACAAAAAGAAATTAGCAAGCAAGATTAAAGAAATTTCTGAACTGGTCGATAACACAACTAACAACGCTAGATAGCAAAT
>JAIXZQ010000141.1 GCA_027489475.1 Methylophilus sp. | reverse complement strand
AGGCTGCGCTACGCCCCGTCTGCTTTTTTCCATGTAGGTTAAAAGCAAGGCCGCATTATAAAGCAAAACGGTCTCGGCGCTAAGCCTCTTAATTGCTTATTTAAGCGTGTTAGTCGCTTATTTTGCTCAGCCTATCAAGCGGGAACTTTGAGCAGTTGCAAAATCTGTTTGATTTGAATTTTAAGGGCTTGCACATCCACACTTGGTGCAGATGCCAAAGCATTGACCGGAATAGCCGAAGACACAGCTGGCGTCACTGAGTCAGACGGACTACGTGATTTTTCAGCTTTTTCATCCACACCATCTAAGCGGTTACGCGCGCCGCTGATGGTAAAGCCTTGCTCATAGAGCAGTTCGCGGATTTTACGAATTAGCAAGACTTCATGATGTTGGTAATAACGACGATTGCCACGACGCTTGACGGGCTTGAGCTGGGTGAATTCTTGTTCCCAATAGCGCAACACATGTGGCTTGACTCCACATAATTCGCTGACTTCGCCAATGGTAAAGTAGCGCTTTGCGGGGATAGGTGGCAGTGTGACTTTTTGGCTATCGACCATGCGTTTAGATTAATTAGGCTTGTGCCAACATGGGCTGTTGAGCGTAATGCTCTTCTACGCGCGTTTTTAACTTTTGGCTGGCATGAAAGGTCACTACACGGCGCGCAGAAATTGGAATTTCTTCACCGGTTTTTGGGTTACGACCAGGGCGTTCGGATTTGGTACGTAATTCAAAGTTACCAAAGCCTGACAATTTGACGCTGTCGCCTTGTTCCAGTGCATTGCGCACTTCTTCAAAAAAGGCCTCGACCATGTCTTTGGCTTCACGCTTATTGAGCCCGACTTGCTCAAATAACAAGTCAGCCAAATCGGCTTTAGTGAGTGTCATGAATGATCCCCTGAATCTTCTTATTATGTGTGATGCTTGCCTGATGATTCGGTTGATGATGGCTGCCCTGCACAGGGGCTGGGCGCTGTCTGCGGCTTGGACTAACGCAGCGTGGCCGCGAATTTTTCAGCCCAAAGTTGCAGGATGCGAGCGACGATTGCGTCGACTTCCTCATCAACCATTGTCTTGCAAGTATCTTGCATAAGTACAAGAAATGCAAGGCTTTTTTTGTTTTCTGGCACCCCTTTACCTTGGTAAACATCAAACAATTTAACGCTCTGTAACTGCCCGATATTGGCTGCAAGTACTTCATCCATCATGGCTTGGGCAGACACTTGTTGGTCAACCAACACCGCTAAATCACGACGGACCGGTAAGAACTTGCTAACCTCAGCATATGCAGGAACATGCGTGCTTAACGCTGCCTCGGCATCGAGTTCAAACAAGAAGCAGGCCTCAGTCAGCCCGTAATGTTGCTGCCACTGTGGATGCAGTTTACCTAGCCAGCCGATGGCTTGCTCTTGTTGATAAATACGCGCCGATTGTCCGGGATGTAAGGCCGGATGTTGTGCAGCAACAAAACGCAGCGGCTGAGTAAATAAAGCTTCAACATGCGCTTTGACATCATAAAAATCGACTGCGCGTGCTGGCGCGCCCCATTGCTCAGGCTGGGCACTGCCATAGGCCAATCCCGCCAAGGTTAAGGTTTCAACAAAACCATCTGCACTGCGACCAAAGCGGGCACCCAATTCAAATAACAGGGCACGTGATTGTTGCCGCTTGAGATTGTAGTCTAGGGCATCAAGCAATCCGCCCCACAAGCCAGAACGCATGACACTGAGATTGCTGGCGATTGGATTTTTTAGTGCAATCGGTTGGCTGTTGCCATACAGTGTGCGCTCCCATTCAGCATCCACAAAACTGTAAGTCACCACCTCTTGGTAGCCTTGATGTACCAAAGCATCACGCAGAGCATGTTTGCTGACGCGTGCCTCGGGTGCTGGCAACATGCCCTGCATCGCCACGGGCGTCAAGGCTGGCAGGTGATCATAGCCATGTAAACGCGCAATCTCTTCAATCAAATCTTCTTCACGCGCGATATCAAAGCGGAAACTGGGTGCGCTGACTTGAAACACCCCTTGTTGCTCTGTATAAGCAAAGCCTAGCTGTGTCAGCAAACGGCCCACCTGCGCAAGGGCGATGTCTATCCCCAAGACTGAACATAAATACGCATGTCGCAAGCGCACTTGTTGACGCACGGGTAAAGTCGCTAGCACCTGCGTGACTGGGCCCGCTTGCCCACCACAAATCTCCAGTACCAATGCGGTTGCTCGCTCTAGGGCGTGCAAGGTATTGCCAAAATCCACCCCGCGCTCAAAGCGGTATGAGGAGTCGGTACTCAGACCGAGTCTACGGGCTTTACCGGCCATCACGTCTGGCGTGAAAAACGCGCTTTCTAAAAAGATTGTAGCGGTGGTGTCGCTGACCGCGCTGGGGCTGCCGCCCATAATACCAGCCAGAGCCAACGGCCCTTGCGCATCGGCAATCACCAAGTCATCTGCTTTCAAGGTCACGGTGCTGTCGTTCAGCAGGGTTAGGGATTCGCCCGCTTGCGCGAAACGCACCTGTATCTCCCCGTGTATCAAAGCATGGTCAAACGCATGCAGCGGCTGACCTTGTTCAAGCAGAACATAATTAGTGATATCTACTAATGCACTGATGCTACGTAAACCACTGCGTGCCAAGCGTTGTTGCATCCAGTCTGGCGTGACGACTTGTGCATTCACGCCCTCAATCACGCGCCCATAATAGGCTGGGCAAGCGCTGGATGCGTCAACCTGAACAGTTCGACTGAGACCACTCGTCACTGCGGCAGGCTGAATTGCAGGCGCGGTCATAGGCGCGCCTGTCATCGCCACCACATCTCTTGCCACGCCGACAATGCTTAAACAATCGGCACGGTTAGGAGTGAGTTTAAGCGTATAGGTGTGGTCATCTAGCGCAAGGTAGGTACGAATGTCTTGACCGACGGGCGCATCCGCTGGCAACTCAAGCAAGCCACTGGCCTCGGTAGCGATGCCTAATTCTTTGGCTGAACACATCATGCCAAACGATTCGACCCCTCTGACCTTGGCTTGTTTGATGGCGATGCCAGGTAAGCTGGCCCCGACCAAGGCACACGGCGCTTTGAGACCAGCTCGCGCGTTAGGGGCGCCGCAAACAATTTGCAATACCTCTGCGCCCACTTTCACTGCACATACCTGCAAGCGATCAGCATCCGGGTGTTTTTCAGCGCTCAAAATCTCAGCCACCACCACGCCGCTAAACGCAGGCGCTACCGCTGTCATCTCCTCCACCTCTAGGCCAGCCATAGTTAAGGCATGTCCTAATTGCTCGCTATCTAGCGAGGGATTCACCATGGAACGTAACCACTGTTCGGAGAACTGCATAATCGTCTAACCTTGTCTCAAATTGCCTATGGGTGCGTGCTTCACGCCCAGATTATTTGATGAACTGCTGCAAAAAGCGCAGATCGTTATTGAAGAAATGGCGCAAATCATTGACTCCATAGCGCAACATGGCCAAACGCTCAACGCCCAGGCCAAAGGCAAAGCCACGGTATTGGCTACTATCAATATTGACGTGCTTGAGCACTTCGGGGTGCACCATGCCACAGCCACCAATTTCTAACCAGCCGCCATTCCAGCTCATATCCATCTCGGCTGATGGCTCAGTAAATGGAAAAAATGACGGACGGAAACGTACGGTGAGGTCATCACGCTCAAAGAATTTTTGTAAAAAGTCTTGCACCACGCCTTTTAAATTGGCAAAGCTTACGTGTTCATCTACCCACAAGCCTTCGACTTGATGGAACATCGGTGAGTGGGTTGCATCGGAGTCCACACGATACACGCGCCCCGGGGCGATAATTTTGAGCGGTGGCGCATTATTTTCCATGTAATGCACTTGCACCGGCGAGGTGTGGGTACGCAACACATACTCTAAGCGGTCGCTGCCATTGTCTATGTAAAAGGTGTCATGCATGGCACGCGCCGGATGGTTATCCGGGATATTGAGTGCCGTAAAATTGTAGAAATCTGTTTCGATTTCAGGGCCATCTGCCACACTAAACCCAATCGAGTGAAACAACTCTTCAACCCGACGCAAGGTTAAGGTCACTGGGTGCAGTCCGCCAGAAGACTGTGCGCGGGCAGGCAGGGTGACATCTATGGTTTCGCTGGCCAACTGTTTGGCCTGTGCTGCAGCGAGGATGCTATCGCGTCTGTCATTCAGCGCTTGTTCCACCGCCTGCTTGACCACATTGATGGCCGCACCGGCCGCTGGACGTTCATTTGCGCTGAGCTTACCCAAGCCTTTTAAAGCCTCGGTAATTGCACCAGATTTACCCAAATATTTGGCCTTGGCGTTTTCTAACGCAGGCAACTCATTACAGGCAGCAAAGTCTTGGACTGCTTCTGCAATTAAAGGTGTGAGATCAGCCATGAGAGAGTGTTTTCAGGGGGGTTATATCATCAAAAAATAAAAAAAGAGGCCGCAGCCTCTTTTTTTGTTCGGTCTGTTTAGGCGCTTAAACCTGATTTAGCCAATTCTACAAACTTGGCAAATGCAGCTTTATCAAACACGGCCAAATCAGCCAACACTTTGCGGTCTACTTCTACCGCAGCTTTTTTCAGACCGTTCATGAAACGGCTATAAGTCAAACCTGCTTCACGGGCAGCCGCGTTAATACGGGCAATCCACAAGGCACGGAACTGACGTTTTTTCTGACGACGGTCACGGTATGCGTATTGACCGGCTTTCATAACCGCCTGTTTAGCCACACGGTAGACGTTCTTACGACGACCGCGATAGCCTTTGGCCAAATTTAAGACTTTTTTATGTTTTGCGCGTGCAATGACACCACGTTTTACTCTAGGCATGTCGGTCTCCTTATTGTGTCGGCATCATTGCGCGAACGCGTTTTACGTCGGTCGCAGAAATAATTGCGGTACCGCGCAGTTTACGTTTTTGCTTAGTGGTTTTCTTGGTCAGGATGTGGCGCAAGTGAGAGTGTGTACGCTTCACTTTACCGTTACCCAAGAACTTAAAGCGCTTTTTGGCGCTGCTCTTTGTTTTCATCTTTGGCATTTTGTTCTCCTTGGAGGTTGATTACAGAGTGCATAGGCAGCCAATTTAGCCAGCTCACTCCAAAAAACGAATCGTTATTTAAGCGGAGATTACTCTGCCGCTTTGTCCCCTTTTTTAGGCGGGACTTTTTTAGCGGGGGCCAATACCATCACCATCTGGCGGCCTTCCATTTT
>JAIXZQ010000057.1 GCA_027489475.1 Methylophilus sp. | reverse complement strand
GTTTTTTGCGGGGTCATCGTTCGCTCCTAATAGGCTATTTTTATGTTTTGTTATGAGGTTGGTCGCTTGGATTAAAAACCGCGCTTGCCCAACTGATGCAGTTTCATCGGTTGATGCACATCCGGACCATCCAGTCGTAATGTTGCGCCAACCCAAGCTTGGTCGGCCTGATCACGCTGGGCAACAATCGCTTGATAAGGTCTTTTACCCAGCGCATGCATCTGTTGTATTTGTTGTATTTGTTGTATTTGTTGTACTTGTTGTGTTGGCTCTACACTAACCGCTGTATGGTCTTCTTGGGCCAATACTGGCAATGCCATGGACAGTGCAACCACGCCGGCAGTCATCAATGATAATGTACGCATCATAATCTCCTTCAAAGTTTGTTTTTAAGAGGGTGAAGGCATGTTGCCTTTCACGATGGTTTGCATTATGCGCGGGGCTAGGCAACAAAAAATCTCCTGATATAGGTAGTTCGGTATATACTTAACGGCATATGGCCATTCCTCCTGACACCTTGCCCGATTCTAACGCGGAACCCCCTATGACTGCCGACACTGACAGTGCGTTTGCACTTCGTCACACGCTCAAGCAACAGCAAGGGCAACTGGCTCATGATCGGCTGTTTGAACGCTTGGGACAACGGCTGTTTGAACATGGTTTGTCAGACAGCCTATTGCAATGGTGGCTAGACGAACTCTGTCAACAACTGGGGGCGGCACATGGCTTGATTTCACGTCAGCATGCCGGTGCACTCAAAATCTTAGCGCAGCGGGGCAAGACGTTTCCCGTCGGCGCGCGCATTCCCATGTTTGGCGTACTGGGGCAATGGCTGAAAGAACCTGTTGTCTTTACTGTACACACCCATGCGGTCAGCCAACTCTGGACGCTGTCGAATGAAGCGATTGAAAGCGCGCATTGTTACCAAGTTCCAATCGCACTGCATCAGCGTGCGGTGGGGCTGGTGGGATTGGTCTGCACTACGCCGTTGACGCAAACGCAGTTACACCTGATGCACAGTGTCTGCGGCTTGCTGGGCTTGGCACTTCAACCACAGAGCGCAGAAACCGCCGCTGTGGATGATCGTTTTTTGCAAAAACTCACGCCAAGAGAGCGTGAAGTATTTGCCTTACTGCCCTCAGGCCCCAGCAATGCCGCCTTGGCAGAAAAGCTAGGCATCTCGCCTGGCACAGTCAAAATTCATATCGAGCGTATCTTAAGCAAACTGGGGCTCAATGACCGTACGCAAGCGGCCGTGAAAGCGGTGGAAGCCGGATTTAAGAGTGAGGGGCTGTAATAGCCACACGGTCTTTTATGCCACGTCGATTACTCAAGCCCTTGCAACGCATCGCTGTCTGGCTCAACCAGCACTGGCAGGATTATTCACTGACCACCAAAGGCATTGTACTCAATGCCTTACCGCTCACGGTGTTGCTCGCCTCGCTGGCGCTGATTTTTGAAAGTGAGCAACAAGCGGCGCTGCTGGAAAGTCGGGTGCAAAACGCGCTGCAAATTCAACAAGACATTCAAACCTTGCAAAGCCTGATGCTGGAAGCCTCAACCGGGGTGCGTGACTTTTTATTGACAGGAAATCGCCAGTTTTTAACCGGTTATGAAAGCGCTAAACAGACCATGCCTGGGCTACTGCGCTCGCTGGAACACAACTTAGACGACCGTGCGCAACAACATCTGTTGCAGGTCATCCACCCCTTGGTCAAACGTAACTTGGATGACTTGGCGGTGTTAGCCAGCCATCAGGCGCAAGAAGCCGACGAGGCCTTGATCAGTAAATTCAGTTCACAAGGTGATGCACTCAACCGCCTGCGTCAGCATTTAGACCAGATGAGTTTGCGTGAATCTGCCATTGTGAATCAGGATAAAAAAGAGGTGATTTATGAGCGTAAGCGTAACTTACGTATCACCTTAATGGCGGTGATTGCCGGCGTGATTGGCTCGCTGATTGGCGTCTGGTTGTTTAGCCAAACGATTGTTGCGCGCGTACGCACCATCCGCGACAGTGCCATCCATCTGGTGAAAGGCGAACCGCTGGCCTTGCCCACCATCAGCCGTGATGAGTTGGGTGAGCTGACCAGTGAGCTGGAACACGCCTCACAGTTATTAACCCGCAGCGCGCAAGAAGCCCATCAAGCGCGGGTGGAAGCCGAAGAAGCCAGTGCCGCAAAAAGTAATTTTTTGTCACGGACAAGCCACGAGTTGCGTACCCCACTCAATGCCATTTTGGGCTTTGCCCAGATTTTAGAAAACGACTTGCCAGAAGGTCGACAAAAAGACAGTGCGGCCTTGATACATAATGCGGGCCAACACTTGCTCAAGCTGATTAATGAGGTGCTTGATATTTCGCGCATAGAACGCGGAGATATCGCCATGGCGATGGAGACGCTGGCACTCAACCCCTTGTTAGAAGAAGCCTACCATTACCTGAAACCATTGGAGCGGGTGCGTGACATCACCATCGTCAGTCAGCTGACGCCAGACCTATACGTCTGTGCAGACCGTCAGCGGCTGTTGCAAGTGATACTCAATTTGCTGTC
>JAIXZQ010000261.1 GCA_027489475.1 Methylophilus sp. | reverse complement strand
CGTCGATCGCGGGGGCAAGGTCAGCATCCTTAAAGAAGGTTACCAATCGGCCGCCGATATCGCACTGACGCAAGACGACCATCCTTTGCTGGTGCCTGACATGAAAGCGGGCAAACTGGATGTGATTCCGCTGCATTAAGCGTGCTTGCTATCCCTGCATAGACGACGGCGCGCAAGCGCCGTTGCCCGTTTTAGACTAAGCACAAGGCTATAACTGCAGTGGTGTTGCGTGTCCGGGCTAAGCTGCAATCAGTGACTGCATGGCCACGACGGGCAGACAAAAAAAACCACGCTTGCGCGTGGTTTAGAGTGAGAGGATACACAACGCTGCGGCGTATCAGATGCACTGCAGGGAATTCAGTGCACTCATAAACCACAGTTACTTCGTTTGCACAGCTTGTTTCTCAGCCTCCTTGCGAACACTGATGGCTGGCTGTGCGACAGCATGCTTGGCAACTCTCATCGGCTTGTGTGCCTCGCGGTGCGGCTGTTGCGCACGCTGCGGGGCAGCATACACAGCATGTGAGAGTAGACATCCGGTCATAAAAATGATGATGGCTTTCATCATGGCTCCTGAATCAGGTAAACGTCTTATGCTTTGACGCAAACAGTTAGCTATTCGCCATGTGAGCAGATTACCCAGCCGCGCTTACACTAGGCTTACGCCTGGCTTGCAACAAGCTTACAACCGAGAAAACGTGCGACATTGCGCTACACTACTGTGCATGACAACTGACGATGTCTTTTTTTTAGGACTAGACAAGCATGCGAATTTTGATTGTGGAGGACGATCTGGTCATCGCCAATGGCTTGGTCAGGGCCTTAAGCCAGGCGCAATACGCTGTGGACCATGTGACGGATGGCAAACAGGCGCTGCGCGCCATTAATGATGATGTCTATGATTTGGTCATTTTGGACTTGGGCATTCCTACCATGGATGGTCTGCAAGTGCTGGCTCAGCTACGCCAACAAGCCAAGCCGCTGGCGGTGTTGGTATTGACCGCACGCGAAGACGTGGCCACGCGGGTGCAGGCCCTGGATTTAGGCGCCGACGACTTTTTAACCAAGCCGTTTCATCTTGAAGAACTTGAGGCCAGAGTCCGCGCCTTAATCCGGCGCAGCAAGCTAGGCAGCAACTTGCCGCTACAATGCGGCAACCTCAAACTCGATGTCGCCAATAAAATCGCAAGTATCAATGATGAAGCGATACCCTTGTCTGCGCGTGAACTCAATCTGCTTGCCACCTTGATGATGCGGGTCGGCAAAATCATTGCCAAAGAGCAGATTATGGAATCCTTGTGCAATTGGGATGAGACCTTGGGTGACAATGCCATCGAGGTGTATATCCATCGTTTACGCAAAAAAATCGAACCCAGCGGCGCGCATATCCGCACCGTGCGCGGGTTGGGCTATATGCTAGAAGCCGAGCATCTCTCCCATGGCCATGAATCGCCCTAGCCCATACGCGTGGTGAAGAGTCTAACCCATCAAGGCGGTCACCACGCCAAACCAAACGTGCCACAGCCCGATCTGACTGGCTTAGAATAGTGCTCATCAGAGACTTATCCTCACGCAAAGACTTTATGGCCCCGCGTTCACTCAAAAACCAGCTCCGACTTTGGCTATTATTGCCCATGCTGGTCGTACTCGCAGTTTCTGCCGCCTTATCTTACTCACGGGCGCTGCATTACGCCACCCAAGCCTATGACCAAGCCTTATTACGCACGGTACTGGCGCTGGCCGACGAAGTGGTCATAGACGCGCACAATCAAGTCAAGATTGAGATTCCTGAAGTAGCCAGTCATTTACTCAGCTACAACGAAGGCGACCGCATCTATATCCGCATCAGTGCGCCGGATGGCCGTTTGGTGTTTGGGGAATCGCAGTTACCGTTGCCGCCAAGATTACCCGCAGGCAACCAGCAGGTGTATTACAACAGTCAGTTTCAGCAAGAAACCATCCGTGCCGTGACCTTTGGACTGCCGGAGAGCAGTGCCCCCAATGCGCGCAATATTTACATCAGTATGGCCGAAACGACCGGCAAACGTGATGCCATGGTGGCCGAGATGGTCGAAGAAATGCTGTTGCCACAAGTGCTGATGATGTTGCTGGCGGCCATTGTCATTGAGTTGGGTATATTCTTTGCGCTCAAACCCATGCAAGATTTACGTGAAGCCCTGCATCAACGCTCGCACCGCGATTTAAGCCCAGTGCCTACCACCACGGCACCGCTAGAACTACACCCGGTACTAGACGCTATGAATGCGCTGCTGACTCGGGTGAAAGCGGGCCTGCAACAACAACAGCAATTTATTGCCGATGCCTCACACCAGTTACGTACACCGATTGCTGGCCTGCAAACCCAAGCTGAGCTGGCCTTGCGCGAGCATCCGCCGGCAGCAATCCGCGAAGCCTTGCACTATATGTTGAGCAGCACCACACGGTTGTCGCACTTGATACAACGCTTGTTATCCATGGCCAGAACCGATGCCGCCATCACCGAACTGCAATTAAGCCCCGTATCATTGACCCGTTTGTTGTCTGAGGTCTGCGCGCGTTGGGTGGTGCCCGCAGCAGACAAGCAACTGGAGCTGGAGGTCATGATAGAAACCACGCGTGACCAGATATTGGGTGATGCGCTAATGTTAGAGGAAATGCTGAGTAATTTGCTGGATAACGCCATTCAATACACGCCAGAACAGGGGCTATTGCAGATACGGTTGTATGCCGAAGGCCGGCACGTCTGTTTAGAAGTCGCTGACAGCGGTGTCGGCATCCCGCCTGAACAAGTCGATCAGATTTTTGAACGCTTTCATCGCATCAATCCCAATCAGGGCAACGGCTGTGGCCTAGGCTTGGCTATCGTCGCTGAAATTGTGCAATATCACAACGGCAGCATCAGCGTGACGCCTGGCCTCATGCATCCGAATTGTGCGCTCACAGGCAGCCGTTTCACGGTAAAATTCGAACGCTATGACAGCCGCCCTCGCCCATTGCCTGAGAACACAGGCGTTAACAGCCCTGACCTGCCCGGAGCCCACAGCAAAATGTGAGGCAGTGGCCGCACTTTGGCAAGATTGGCAACAGCAAACGTTAACTTGTAATCCGCAACTAAAGCTGTCCGCAGAGACGATGGCGATTCCCGGCCGACCTGCGCGCCCAGTGCTGGTTGCGCCCAAGCTGGTTCAGCGACGCGCCATGCATACCATCGCAGGCCGCGCGGCATTGATTCATGCGCTTGCACATATCGAATTTAATGCCATTAATCTCGCGCTTGACGCCGTTTGGCGTTTTAGTGAACTGCCGATTGCCTACTATCAAGACTGGTTAAAGGTGGCAAAAGAAGAGGCCTATCATTTTGGCCTGCTGCGCGCACATTTACAAAGCTTAGGCTATGACTATGGCGACTTTGACGCGCACAACAGTCTGTGGGAAATGGTAGAAAAAACCCAAGCCGATGTGCTGGCGCGGATGGCGCTGGTGCCTAGAACCTTAGAAGCACGGGGACTAGATGCGACTCCTCCGCTAAAGCAAAAACTGCTGCAGGCCGGCGATGCTGCCGCAGCAGCCATTTTGGAGATTATCCTGCAAGATGAAATCGGCCATGTGGCGATTGGTAACCGCTGGTTTTATTATCTTTGCGACCAACGTGGACTGGATAGGCACGCAACCTTTGAGCATTTGCGCCAACACTATCAAGCCCCTACGCTGCGACCGCCATTTAATCTATCCGCACGCAAGCTGGCAGGCTTTAGCGAGATTGAACTGGCGTATTTAGAAGCCAGCCATGCAGGGGACGCTGACGCCCACTAAGCACTAAGTCAATCAGGCTGAAGGCGATTGGCGTGGCAGTCGCCATGCGCGATCACCGTTCAGCAAACCACAGAATGACTGAGTGTTTGCGCTGATACATACAGCATATTCGGCGTTAAGCGAGCGCTGACCTTGCGATTCTTGACCATGCAAGGCCAGACATGACTGAGCATCCTTGGCTGGCATTCCCCCGCGCACAAACCAGCGCTGACCTATGCAGCCAGATGCGCTAAGCAGCCCAACTGTCGGTGTGCCCAGATAACTGCGTACGGCTCAAGCCCTCAGATGCGTGGTTGATGCCACGGTCTTCCAACTTAAACTGACTAATAGCTACTGCCAATTGGTTAGCCTGATCCACCAAGGATTCGGCAGCGGCCGCGGCTTCTTCCACCAAAGCGGCGTTTTGCTGGGTGGTTTCATCCATGCTAGTCACCGCTTGATTGACTTGGTCAATGCCAGTGGTTTGTTCACTGGAGGCGGCTGAAATCTCGCTGATAATATCCGCCACACGCTGTACCGAGGACACCACTTCGT
>JAIXZQ010000217.1 GCA_027489475.1 Methylophilus sp. | reverse complement strand
ATCGTGACGTATTGCACACTGGCCTCTTAAAACGAATACGACTGTTGGATGAAATGAAATCCCGTCAGCAGGCACAAGCCAACGGGTAAGGCAGGAATAATGCCATCGACACGGTCTAACAAGCCACCGTGACCGGGTAAAAATTGGCCACTGTCTTTGATTCCAGCACGTCGTTTAAAAAAAGATTCAAACAAATCACCGTAAATGCCGACGATGGCAACTAGCCAAAGCCCGGGCAATATCCACCACGTATTTACGCCAGACAGGCTTTTGAGGAGGCCGGCAAACAGACCCACAGCCAGCAACGCACCGACGACGCCTTCCCAAGTTTTACCCGGGCTGATCGCTGGCGCCAGTTTATGGCGTCCAAACTGTTTACCTGCAAAATAGGCTGCGCTGTCTGACAGCCAAATGGTCGCCATCAACACCAACAATATCTTGGGGTTGATGGCTTGTGCGGTCACCAGGGCCATCCACAATGACAACATCAGGCCATAGCCCACCAGCGCGGTCACCAGCCAATGTTTAAAAAAGGCATTGCGATACATAGCTACAGGCACAATCACCAGCCAGAACACACTGGCCAGCGCACATACGGTCAGTGCATGATAAAAAAACCAGTGCACGCCTTGCTGTTGCAAACCTAGTAAACACAGCCCAGCGACTGCGGCAAACAGTCCGATAAAAACACTTTTGTAGCGCGGACTCAACTGTAAAAATCCAGCCCATTCATACAAGCACACCAAGCTGAGTAACAGCATCAATGCTGCCCAAGGCAACACAGGCAACTGGAATACCGCTGGCAAAAACAGGCCAAGCAGGACGATGGCAGTCAGAATTCTGGTTTTGAGCATGGTTAAGTGGGCTCGCTGGTATGCACTTGCTCGCTGGTACGGCCAAATCGGCGTTCTCTTTGCCGATACGACTGCAACGCCTGTTCAAAAGCGGCATCATCAAAGTCCGGCCACAAGGTAGGGGTGAAATAGAGTTCGGTATAGGCTAATTGCCACAGCAAAAAGTTGCTGATGCGGGTTTCGCCGCCGGTGCGGATAAACAAATCTGGCTCTGGCGCGTAGGCCATGGCGAGGAAAGGGGTCAGGTCAGACTCTTCAATCGTTGCGCGCGTTGGTTGCTGCTGCAATAGCCGGTTGAACGCCTGCACGATATCCCAACGTCCGCCGTAATTGACCGCAATACTGAGTGTCAACCCGTTATTGGCCGCTGTTTTCTGCTCGGCTTCTAGCATTTTTTGTTGCAGCAATGGGTTAAACGGCGAACGGTCGCCAATCAGTTTGAGCACCACATTGGCCTCGTGCAGCTTTTTGACTTCTCTGTCCAGCGCCTCTAAAAACAAGCCCATGAGAAACGTCACTTCATCAGCAGGGCGACGCCAGTTTTCACTGCTAAACGCAAACAGGGTTAAGTAGGGAATATCCAAGCGCACACAGGATTTAACCAGGGCGCGCACTGACTCTAAGCCGCGCTGGTGCCCAGCCACCCGAGGTAAAAGGCGTTTTTTTGCCCAGCGTCCATTGCCATCCATGATGACCGCCACATGCTGTGGCACGGCCTGACTGGCAGGAATGGCTTTGGTCGAGCTGGAGAATAGTGCCAAAATGGCGTCCGTCCGCGCTGCTGGCTGTTACACAGCCATCAGGTCCGTTTCTTTTTGTTGCAGGATTTTATCGACTTCGGCCACCGCTTTGTCGGTCATTTTTTGAATCTCATCCTGTGCACGACGTTCATCATCTTCTGAAATGGCTTTGTCTTTAATGAGTTTTTTTAAGGCATCGTTAGCATCACGACGCACGTTACGAATCGCTACTTTTGCGCCCTCACCTTCGGTACGTACGACTTTGGTCAAGTCGCGACGACGTTCTTCGGTCAACATGGGCATAGGCACCCGAATCAGATCGCCATTGGTGGCTGGGTTCAGCCCCAAATCGCAATCACGAATGGCTTTTTCAACCTTGGCAATCATATTTTTTTCATACGGTTGTACGTTCAAGGTACGGGCATCGCCCAAATTGACGTTAGCCACCTGATTCACGGCCACCATTGAGCCGTAATATTCCACCATCACATGGTCCAGCAAACCTGTATGGGCGCGGCCCGTGCGTATCTTTGCCAAATCGACTTTAAGCGCTTCAAGCGTTTTGTGCATTTTCTGTTCAGCAGATTTTTTAATATCTTCAACCATGTTATTTCTCCAAATCCGCGGGCTGGACTACGCCAACACGCGCGTTCCTTCGTTTTCACCCAATATCACACGTTTAAGCGCCCCTTGTTTAAAGATGCTAAACACTGCGATAGGCATTTTTTGGTCACGACACAAGGTAAATGCAGTGGCATCCATGACCTTGAGATTCTTATTAATTGCCTCGTCATAAGACACCACATCATAACGGGTCGCAGACGGGTCTTTTTTCGGATCGGCAGTGTAAATACCATCCACTTTGGTGGCTTTGAGCACTATTTCGGCATCAACCTCCACGCCGCGCAGTGCAGCGGCGGTATCGGTGGTAAAGAACGGATTTCCGGTGCCCGCACCAAAAATCACCACTTTGCCTTCTTCAAGGTAGCGAATGGCTTTGCCACGAATGTAGGGCTCAGCCACGGCCTCAATATTTAAAGCACTTTGCACCCGTGCGGCCACACCTGCCTGCTTCATGGCATCTTGTAACGCCATGGCATTCATCACGGTTGCCAGCATGCCCATATAGTCTGCCGTTGCGCGGTCCATACCGTCAGCCGCCGGGGCAACGCCACGAAAGATATTTCCGCCACCAATCACGATGCCCACTTGCACACCCAAGCTGACCACTTCTTTGACCTGGGCCACAATCGCATTCACCGTTTCGCGGTTAATGCCATAGGCATCATCGCCCATCAGCGCCTCACCAGACAACTTGAGTAATATGCGCTTGAAGACTGGTTGTGCCATGTTGATTTTCCCAAACTCAAAATGCTGCTATTTAATCACAAAAACCAGCTTTTTTGGGCGCGGGACGGGGATAACAGGCATAAAAAAAGTGGAATCTTGCGATTCCACTTTCTCGTAAGCGACGCTAAAAAGTGACTTACACTTTAGCCGCTGCAGCGACTTCTGCCGCGTAATCCACCACGGCTTTTTCAATGCCTTCACCTACAATGTACATGCTGAAAGAGGCAACGCTAGCGCCTTTAGATTTCAGCAATTGCTCAATCGTCAGCTTGTCATCTTTAACAAATGCTTGGCTCAGCAAGGTGACTTCTTTCAAGAATTTTTGCACGGTGCCATCTGCAATTTTTTCCAGCATGGCGTCAGGTTTACCGGCTTCTTTGGCTTTTTCAATCGCAACACGACGCTCAGCTTCAATCAGTGCCGCATCCACGCCAGAAGCGTCCAAAGATTTTGGTTTGGCCGCCGCAATGTGCATGGCAATGTCTTTGCCCAGTGTTTCATCACCGCCAACGAGGTCAACCAACACACCAATTTTGCTGCCATGAACATAGCTATACAACTGGCCTTGTGCTTGGGTACGTACAAAACGACGTGGTGTAATGTTTTCACCAATTTTACCCACCAATTGTGCACGTACCGCTTCGGCAGTTTCACCACGCATGGGTAACGCAGCCACGGCTTCAATATCTGCAGGTTGATGCTCATTCACCGTTTGCGCCAAATCAGCCACAAACTTCAAAAACTCTTCGTTTTTGGCACAGAAGTCAGTTTCAGAGTTGACTTCAATCAAGGTGCCGACTTTGCCATCTGCAGCGATGCTGATACCAACCGTGCCTTCAGCAGCCACACGGCCTGCCGCTTTGCTGGCTTTGTTGCCAAAACGCACACGCAGAATTTCTTCTGCACGGGCCATATCACCTTCTGCTTCAGTCAGCGCTTTTTTGCAATCCATCATGGGCGCATCGGTGCGCTCACGCAAATCTTTTACCATACTCGCGGTAATTTCAGCCATGTTTTACTCCTCTAGTGAAACAATGCATTGCACTGTTTGCTAACATTAAATATTTGGATTACTGACCAATCCTTGTTCAACCACTATGGGGCGTTCAAAGACTGGCCGTAAATTCATCGCATAACTTATGTCTGTCAATGTGGCCTGAGCATCATCGACCATAGAAAAAGGGGCGCTACGCCCCCTTTTCAAACCATATAAGATTACTCTGCGACTGCCTCTGCAGGCGCTTCTTCTTGCGCTGCTTTAACAATTTCTGAAATCGCGTTGGCACGACCTTCCAACACGGCATCCGCCATGCCACGTGCATACAAACGAATCGCACGTGAAGAATCATCGTTACCTGGAATCACATACGTGATGCCATCTGGAGAGTTGTTTGTATCTACGATACCAATCACTGGGATGCCCAATTTACGTGCTTCAGTCACCGCACCGCTTTCATGACCTACGTCGATCACGAAAATCGCATCTGGCAAGCCGCCCATCTCTTTAATACCACCAATGGAACGCTCGAGTTTTTCGATTTCACGCTTGATGCCCAAGGCTTCTTTTTTGCCGAACTTGTCGATGCTGCCATCAATCATCATGGCTTCGAAGTCTTGCAAACGCTTGATAGATTGTTT